>DATFOT010000521.1:0-6020 GCA_035265265.1 Aestuariivirgaceae bacterium
GAAAGCAATCGTCGCCCTGGCGCTTGCCGCATCGCTCGCCGCGGCACCCGCGGCTCCGATCGCAAGCCCGACGGTGAGCGGGAATAGAATGGACACGCCCAATCCCAGAACGAAGAGTCCGGCAATTGCCAGGACGGGCTGGCTGAAGCTCCAGTAAATCAAAAAACCAACGAGCGTGACTGCGAGCTGCGCCACGAGCAATCGTTCCACCGCAACGGTCCGCGCCAGGAAGCTGCCGAAAACGCGGCCAAGGAACATGGCCACAACGAATGCGGCGGCAGCTGCCGCGGCACTCGCCTGGGTCAAGCCGACGATCTTCGCCAGGAACTCTGGCGACCAGAGCAGGATGCAGAACTCGATCGCCACCGAAAAGCTGATGGCACTCCAATAGGCCCAATAGGCGCCGGGCAGGCTTGGGCCGGCGGTCGAGATCGCCGGCTGTTGCGGCAGCGGCAGGATCACCCGGCCAAAAACCAAGATGACGACAAGGCCCAGCGCCGCGCCCACGATAACGGCGCTGCGCCAGCCGAGCGACAGCGAGATGCACACGCTGGTGAGCAGCGGCGCCAGAACCGCCAGTCCATAATTGATCGCGGACGATTCGTTTATCGAGATGTTTCGCCGTTCACCATGCAAATCGGCCAACACGGCGAAAGCCACCGTGGGGATGAAACTTGCTCCAAGCCCGATCATCGCGCAGGCACCGATGCTTGCCCATGCCGCGGGCGCCGCACAGAGCATCACCGCGCCGCCGGCGCATGCGAGCGTGCCCAGCATGAGCATTGTGCGCCGGCCGTAACGCCGGACAATTTTGTCTCCGATGAGACCGACGATGATCGCCCCCACGGCGATGGCACTCGCGTGCATGCCCGTCTCACGATAGGTGAGGCTGAGTTCCTGCTTCAAAAAGGGAACGATGTTGCCCTGCATCGTCAGCGTGAACACGAAAAAACCGAGGAGCAGATAGCAATACCAGGTGACCGGCCCGCGGACGATGCCGGCTCCGCCAAACACGCGGCTGTTCGAAGGGATGTCGGCCAAGAGGGCTTCGCGAGAGGGGCTTGAGAGAGCAGCAACTATGGCAGGTCGGTTTTGAAGTGTCCAATCGACGCCAATGTCCATTAACCCATTCTTACCGACTGTATCTTAAGTTGCATTGCAAATGGAATGCACCCGAAGCCTGTAGTTCGAGAGAAGGCGAATGACCGAGACATCCTCGCGGATCGATTGGGTGGATTATAGCAAGGGGATCTGCATCATCCTTGTTGTCTTGATGCATTCGACGCTCGGTGTCGAGAATGCCCTCGGGCTCCGGAGCTGGCTACATGGCTTTATCGAATGGGCGCGCCCGTTCCGCATGCCGGATTTCTTCATGCTTTCGGGCCTGTTTCTGGCGAGCCGCATCGCTCGTCCATGGCGCTCCTATCTAGACGCCAAGCTCCTCCACTTTGCTTATTTCTATATGCTGTGGATGACGATCCAATTCGCCCTGAAGGCGCCGAGCATTTACGGTGGCTCCACGCCTTCGGAGATCCTCGCCGCTTATGCCTGGGGCTTCGCCGATCCTTATGCCACGCTCTGGTTCATCTATCTCGCCGTCTTTTTCCTTGTGGTGAAGGCGCTGCATTGGGCACCCCCTGCCGCAATATTCCTGGGCAGCGCCGTCCTCGAAAGCCTCACCCTCGAAACCGGCTATGTTCTGCTCGATGAATTCGCGGCGCGCTTCGTCTATTTCTACTCGGGTTATTTCTTTGCATCGCGGATCTTCGCCTTTGCCGGCAGGGTCTCATCCGCATCCCCTGCAGCACTTGTGCCGGCATGGATCGCCTGGGCTGTTTTGAACGGATGGCTGGTCAACAAAGGCGTCGCGACATTACCAATCGTCAGCCTTGCCCTCGGCTTTGCCGGCTCGGCGGCCGTGATCACGGCGGGGGTTTTGCTTCTGCGCTCGCGCTGGGCAAGCTTTTTGCGCTATTGCGGCGAGAACTCCATCGTCATCTATCTGGCATTCGTGCTCTTCATGGCACCCTCCCGCATCCTGCTGATCAAATCGGGCCTCATCACCGATCCAGGGCTCGTGGCGCTGGGTGTCACGGCGGCAAGCGTTGCCGGCCCGCTGATCCTGTCCCGCATCACACGCCTCACCCCGCTGCGCTTCCTGTTTATTCGCCCCGCGATGTTCCGACTCACGCCCTTGCCAAAGAGTCGACTAGCCACCAGCTAAGTCTCGCGTGCTGTGGCATAGAACACGGCGCCTATGGCATAGTGGGGCCATGTTGGATTCTCTGAAGTCTCGGGGCGTCAAGCCCGGCGATCATGTCTATCTCATCGACGGGTCCGGATACATCTTCCGGGCTTATCACGCTTTGCCGCCGCTCACGCGCAAGAGCGACGGTCTGCCGATCGGTGCCGCGCACGGCTTCTGTGCGATGCTTCACAAGCTGTTGCGTGAATTGCCGGGCGGCGTGCGGCCCACGCATCTCGCCGTGATCTTCGACAAATCCGAAATCACATTCCGCAATGAATTGTTCGACGGCTACAAGGCCAATCGTCCCCCTCCGCCCTCCGATCTCGTGCCGCAATTCGCCATCATCCGTCAGGCTGTGCGCGCCTTCAACGTGCCATGCATCGAGCAGGGGGGCTATGAGGCCGACGATCTCATCGCAACCTACGCCCGCCGGGCCGTGGAGAGCGGCGCCACCGTCCGTATTGTCTCATCCGACAAGGATCTGATGCAGCTCGTGTCCGATCAGGTGAAGCTCTACGACACGATGAAAGACTGCGACATCGGCGAGCCGCAAGTTCTGGAGAAATTCGGCGTCCTCCCCGCCAAGGTCGGCGATGTCCTGGCGCTGGCCGGCGACAGTGTCGACAATGTGCCGGGCGTTCCCGGCATCGGCATCAAGACCGGCGCGCAGCTGATCACCGAATACGGCGATCTCGAAACCCTGCTGGCGCGGGCCTCCGAGATCAAGCAGCCCAAGCGCCGCGAATGTCTGGAGCTCTATGCCGACCAGGCGAGGCTTTCCCGCCGGCTGGTGGAGCTGAAGAGTGACGTGCCGCTCGAACACACTCTGGATACGCTCGCCGTGCGCCCGCCCGATGCCAAGGAGCTCATCGGCTTTCTCAAGACCATGGAGTTCACAACGCTCATGCGCCGCATCGCCGCTTCTCTCGATGCCGATGTTTCGCAGATTGATCCTTTGCCGGTCGAGATCACCGGCTGGGAAGGGGTGCCCGCGGCAGCGGCAGAGCAGCCGGCGCTGAATCTCGGCGGGCCTGATACCGCCGCTCACGCCGTCGCAGCCAAGGCGCAGGAGAGCGTATCTCCCGCCGCCGCGCTGGACATCCTGCGGGCTCTCGTCCGCACGCCCATCGATCTAAGCCGTTACGAGACGATCATCGACGAGACGGCCCTCGACCGCTGGCTCATCGATATCCGCGAACAGGGCTATGTGGCAATCGACACCGAGACCACCTCGCTCGATGCCATGCAATGCGGCCTTGTCGGCATCTCGCTGGCGATTGCTTCAGGCAAGGCCTGCTATATACCCGTTGCCCATCGCAAGGGTGATGGGCTCGATTTCGGCGGCGAAGCCATTACGCAGCTGCCGCGCCAGCTGGTGCTCGACGCGATCCGCCCGGTGCTCGCTGATCCGGCCATTCTGAAGATCGGCCACAACGTCAAATATGACATTCAGGTTCTCGGCCGCTGCGGAATAACCCTAAGTCCCTGCGATGATACCTTGCTCATGTCCTACGCCATGGAATCCGGTCTCAACGGCCACGGCATGGATGAACTGTCGGAAAAGCATCTCGGCCACAAGCCCATCAGCTTCAAGGATGTGGCGGGATCGGGCCGCTCCCAGGTGACCTTCGATCTCGTGCCCGTCGACCGCGCGACCCACTATGCCGCGGAGGATGCCGATGTCACCTTGCGGCTTTGGATGCTGTTCCGGGCCGAACTCGTCGCCAAGTCGAAAACCGCCGTCTATGAAACGCTCGAGCGGCCGCTCTCGCCCGTGCTTGCCGAAGTGGAAAAGCACGGCGTGCTGGTCGACCGGCAGGTGTTGGCAAGGCTCTCCGCCGAATTCGCCAAGGCGGCCGCCCAATTGGAGGAGGAGATTTTCGCCCTCTCCGGCGAGCGCTTCAACATCGGCTCGACGAAGCAGCTCGGCGATATCCTGTTCGGCCGTATGGGTCTTCCGGGTGGACGCAAAACAGCAACCGGTGCCTGGAGCACCGATGCCGGCACGCTCGAGGATCTCGCCGTCGAAGGTGTGGAGTTTGCCAAGAAGGTTATCCAGTGGCGCCAGCTGACCAAGCTCAGGTCGACTTACACCGACGCGCTTGTTGATTTCATTCACCCCGAGACCGGCCGCGTGCACACATGCTACGCCATGGCTTCGACTTCGACCGGCAGGCTGGCCTCGGCCGATCCCAATCTGCAGAACATTCCGATTCGCACCGATGAGGGCCGCAAGATCAGGACCGCTTTCATTGCGCCGCCAGGTTCAAAGCTGATCAGCGCCGACTACAGCCAGATCGAACTCAGGGTCCTCGCCCACGTCGCCGAAATACCGCAGCTTCGCAGGGCCTTTGCCGAAGGGTTCGACATTCACGCCATGACGGCGAGCGAGATGTTTAATGTACCCATCGCCGGCATGGATCCTCTTGTGCGCCGCCGCGCCAAGGCCATCAACTTCGGCATCATCTATGGCATCTCGGCCTTCGGTCTCGCCAATCAGCTGGACATTTCGCGCGAAGAGGCGGGCGAATATATCCGCACCTACTTCAAGCGCTTTCCCGGCATTCGCGACTATATCGAAAGTACCAAGCGTTTCTGCCGTGAGCGCGGATATGTCGAGACCATGTTCGGCCGGCGTGCACATTTTCCGAGGATAAATTCCTCCAATCCTTCCGAACGTGCCTTTCAGGAGCGCGCGGCCATCAATGCGCCTATACAAGGCTCCGCTGCCGACATTATCCGGCGGGCGATGATCCGCATGCCGGCCGCCCTGTGCGGACAGAACCTGTCCGCACGCATGCTTCTGCAAGTCCACGACGAACTCGTGTTTGAGGTGGTCGATGCCGAGGTTGAAGCGACGATGGCAGTCGCTCGGAGCGTGATGGAAAAAGCCCCCGAACCTGCCGTCGCCTTCAGGATACCCATCCGGGTCGACGTCCGTTCGGCGCAAAATTGGGAAGAAGCACACTGATAGGCTAGCCGCTATGCGGCTGCCGGGCCTGCCGCCTTCACGTCATCATCCACATGGGCCGCAAATTTTGCGAAATTTCCGGCGAACAGGTCGACGAGCTTTCCGGCCTGTGCATCATAAGCGGCCTTGTCGGCCCATGTGTCGCGCGGCGACAAAAGTGATCTGTCGACCCCCGCCGCTTCGCTTGGCACTTCGAAGCCGAACCATTTGTCCTTTCTCATCGCCGCCTGATGCAGCTTGCCTTCGAGGGCGGCGGCAAGCAGCGCCCTGGTGACTTTGATCGGCATCCGCTGGCCCACCCCATAGCCGCCGCCCGTCCATCCGGTATTGACCAGCCAGCATTTCACTCGGTGCTGGCTGATGAGCCGGCGCAGGAGCGCGCCGTACTCGGTCGGATGACGCGGCATGAAAGGCGCGCCGAAACAGGTGGAGAATGTCGCTTCCGGTGCGCGAACGCCTTTTTCCGTGCCGGCGACCTTTGCCGTATAGCCTGACAGAAAGTGATAGATGGCCTGCGCTGTTGTCAGCCGCGCGATCGGCGGCATTACCCCGAACGCATCGGCCGTGAGCATGATGATGGTTTTCGGATGCTCGGCCGTTCCGCTTTTCGATGCATTGGGAATATAGCTGAGCGGATAGGCGGCCCGCGTGTTCTCCGTGAGCGAGCCGTCGTCGAATTTCACCGCCCGGCTCGCTGGGTCGAGCACCACATTTTCAAGGACCGTCGCGAACTGCTGCGTTGCCCCGAATATCTCGGGCTCCGCCTCCTTGGAGAGTCGGATGACCTTGGCATAGCAGCCG
>DATFOT010000522.1:0-5473 GCA_035265265.1 Aestuariivirgaceae bacterium
GCGGTTGGATCGGCGGGCGGAAGTACATGTGGAATTTATGTCCGTCGCGGCGTTCCATATCCATCGGCACGATGGGGCAACCGAAGCGCACGGCCAGACGTGCGGGGAACGAGGTCATCATCGAATTGCGGCCGAAGAAATCGACCTCTACGCCTGATTTTACGCGCTGATCCATGAGGATGGCGAGAGAGCGGCCCTCGGCGAGGATATTCATCGCGGCGCGGACGGCGTTGCGGCGCTCCAGATAGGTAGCTCCGGTTTTCTGGCGGGCGGCGAGAATGGTCCGGTCGAGCAGCTCATTGCCGAAATTGGCGTAGATCAAGGTTATGTCTACGCCGTTCTCCACGTAGAACAGCGGCGCGATTTCCCAATTCCATTGATGCGTGCCCACGAAGATGACGGGTCCGTTCCTGGCGAGCTTAAGATTTTCGCCGCCGTCGAAGGTGAGCCTGCCATTGGCTATGCCGCCGCAAAATTCTCCGATGTGACAAAGTTCGGCTGCCACCACTCCGAGATTGGCCGCCACGTTTTTCGCGGTCGCTTCCACCTTCTGCGGCGGCATATCGGGAAAGGCCTTGGCGAGGTTCTCGCGGATCGTATGCTGGCGGGTCAGCTGACGGGCCATAATCCGCCCGATCGCCGACAGAAGGCGCGCAGCCGCCGGCAGGGGCAGAGACCGCGCCATATTCCATATGATCCAGAAAAGAATGCTGGTGCTGCGCTTTGAACGATTTTTCTTGATCATGCCGCTTTAAATGCGCCGTGAGGATAAGCAATCAGTATGCCATAGCCCGAGGCAAGCTCTATTTCGACGGAACCGGTGACAATGTTGGAAAGAGTGCAGGTGCTGCCCAGGCAAATTTCGGCATCGCGCAGCGGCCAATGGGCTCCGCGCAAGGTGAGGCCAGAGAGGTCGGCAAGGGCGATGATGCTCATCCGGCTGCCGAGCGGCAGTGCGGGATGCATGCTGCCGGGAAGGACTGGATATGCTTCTTCCTCGCCGCTGCTCAGCATCACAGGAATACCGTCACGGGCAAGACGCAAGGCCAAGGCGAAATGCCCGAGCGCGTGATCCGATTGGCCGCCGAAACCGCCGACGAAGAGTATGGAGGTGGCGCCGCGGGCAATCGCCGCCTCGGCAGCAAGTTCGCCGTCAGTCTTGTCCTTGGCAGCGGAAAATCTCTCACAGGGAATGTCACGGTGGCGCAGGGCGAGGGCTTCTGAGGTCGAGTCGAAATCGCCTATCCATAGTTCGACGTCAAGACCCAGGGGAACCGCATGTGCCATTCCGCCATCAGCAGCAATCGCCCGCGTGCCGACAGCCAGCTGCAGCAGCCGGTCGGTCACAATGACCGGGCCGTTCAACAAAATGGTGAATCGCGACATCGCCCTGCCCTAACCCAGTTCACCCGAAAATGCTAGCGGGACGGGCAATTCCGCTTGCATCGGCACCTCGCACTACCTAGAGTCAAGTCACTCTTACGGGGTGCCCAAAAGGGCTGAGAGACGCCGACGGCGTCAACCCGCTGAACCTGATCCGGGTCATGCCGGCGGAGGGATTGGGAGTTTTTCACCCCAACACTCGAACCTCCGGCGGGCCCTGCCCTTGAGGAGGATGCCGTGAATAAAGCCTGGTTTGCTGCCGCCTGTTTCACAGCGTGGGCGCTGTGCCCGCAGATTGCGGCGGCAGAAGAACTGACGATCTACACCTATGAAAGCTTCACGGCCGATTGGGGGCCAGGCCCCAAGGTGAAGCAGAATTTCGAGAAGGAATGCAGCTGCACCGTCAAATTCGTCGCCATACAGGACGGCGTGGCGATGCTCAACCGCCTCCAGCTCGAAGGAGCGGCGACAAAGGCCGATGTCGTGCTCGGTCTCGACAACAATCTCGTGACGGAAGCCAAGGAGCTCGGGCTGTTCGCGCCGCATGGCCTCGACCCTGCAAAGCACAGGGCACCGCAGTGGCGGGATGAATTCTTCATGCCCTATGACTATGGTCACTTCGCATTCGTCTATGACAGCCAAGTCCTGTCCAAACCCCCGCAAAGCCTGGCCGAGCTCGTCAACGGCGCGGGCGATGAGAAAATCATCATTGAGGATCCAAGAACGTCAACTCCCGGGCTCGGCCTTCTCTTGTGGATGAAAGACGTGTTCGGGGAAGGCGCCGCCGATGCCTGGCGCAGGCTTAAGGGGCGCATCCTGACCGTCACGCCCGGCTGGAGCGAGGCCTATGGACTGTTCACCAAGGGCGAGGCGCCCATGGTGCTGAGCTACACGACCTCGCCTGCCTATCATGTCATCGAGGAGAAGACCGACCGCTACAAGGCCGCAAATTTCTCAGAGGGCCATTATGTGCAGATCGAGGTGGCCGGCGTGATCAAGGGCTCGCCCAGACTCGACCTGGCGCGGCGGTTCATCGCATTCATGATGGGCCCGGGATTTCAGGACGTCATCCCGACGACCAATTGGATGTGGCCGGCAGGCGAGATATCGAAGCCCCTGCCGGCGGCGTTCGATGCACTCATCCAGCCGACCAAGACATTGATGATCGATCCGGACATGGTGGCGCGCAATCGCAAGAGGTGGACTGAAGAATGGCTCAACGCCACCAGCCGGTAATATGAGCAGCTCCAGGAGCGGGTCTTTAGCGGCATGGATGGCAAGTGGCGGGATCCTTCTGTTCGTCGCCATTCCGGTATGCGGCCTCATTGCCGCGTCCGAGGCTCGCGAGAGCACGATCTCGCTCAGCGACCCCTATGTGCTGCAGATCCTGCGCTTCACTCTGCTGCAAGCCGTGCTTTCCGCAGGCCTGTCCATCGCTCTTGCCATTCCGATCGCACGTGCGCTGGCCCGAAGGCAGAGCTTTGCCGGGCGTGACTTGTTGCTGAGGCTGTTTGCCGTGCCACTCGGACTGCCACAGCTCGTCGCGGTACTCGGATTGATCACGGTGTTCGGGCGGCAAGGCTGGCTCAACAGCCTCTTGGGAAGTGTCGGGCTACCGCCCCTGCCTTCGTTATTCGGTCTTAAAGGCATTCTGCTCGCGCATGTGTTTTTCAACATGCCGCTCGCGGTTAGATTTCTGCTGGCTCGGCTGGATGCGGTTCCGCAGGAATATTGGCGTCTTGCGGCAAGTCTCGGTTTCCCCCCGCCCAGCGTGTTCCGGCTTATCGAGTGGCCGCATATGCGGACGGTGCTGCCTGGGGTGTTTGCGCTGATCTTCATGCTCTGCGTCACGAGCTTCACGGTGGTTCTCACCCTCGGCGGCGGGCCGCAGGCAACAACGCTCGAAGTGGCGATCTACCAGGCGCTGCGCTTTGATTTTGATCCGGTGCTGGCCGCGCGCCTTGCCGGGCTGCAAATCCTGCTGTGCGCACTGTTGCTGATAGGGCTGCAGGGGATGACGTTGGGCTTCGTCGGCGGGGCCAGGCTGGCGGCGTCGACCGTCCGCCCGGACAGCGGGGATAAAGGGGGGAAGGTTCTCGACATCCTGCTGATCGGCTGCGGGGCGCTACTTGTGGTTCTGCCGCTTGCAGCTATCCTGTGGGACGGGCTCGATGCCGACATGAGCCGGCTTGCGGGAAATGCAACGCTCTGGCGGGCCGCGATGTGGAGCCTGATATTGGGGTTGAGCGCCGCCGTGCTGGCAACACTGACGGCTTCAACGTTGGCCCGGGCGATCGCGCGCAGCCGGGGGACAGTTGCGCTCATCTTCCGGATGTCGGGCAATCTCGTGCTGCTTATACCGCCGCTCGTGCTTGCCGCAGGAATGTTTCTGCTTCTCCACCGTTTGGTCGACCCGCAGCACCTCGCGCCTTACGCGGTCGTCGCGATCAATGCCATCATGGCGCTGCCCTTCGCCCTGGCGGTGACGGAGCCCGCCTTCCGGGGTTCGTTTCTTGTACATGACCGGCTCGCGGACAGCCTCGGGATCGAGGGTCTTTCTCGGTTTCGGCTTGTCGAATGGCCGGTCATAAAACGGTCGCTCGCGCTTGGATTTCTCGTGGCCCTGCTGGTATCAATCGGCGACTTCGGCATCATTGCGTTCTTCGGCAGTGAGGACCTGATCACCTTGCCGCTTTACCTCTATCAACGCATCGGCAGCTATCGGTTCAACGATGCCGCTGCCATCGCCCTGGTGCTGCTGGTCGTGTGCCTCGCTCTCTCATGGATCATCGAACGGCAGAGCCGAAGGGAAGCAAGGTTCAGCCAATGAAGGCCGGGCTCGAGCTTCGCGCCGTCACCTTCCGCTATGAAGACATGATGATGTGTTTCGACCTTAGGGTGGATGAAGAAGAGTTCATCGCCATCATGGGTCCGAGCGGCGCAGGCAAGTCCACGCTCCTTCAGCTGATCGCCGGTTTCGAGCAACCCCTCCAAGGCGAGATCCGCTGGCGGGGCAAGAACATCACGCGCCTGCCCCCGGCAGAACGGCCGCTATCGATCATGTTCCAGGAGAACAATCTCTTTGCCCATCTCGACGCATTCGCCAATGTGGCGCTTGGCCTTTCTCCTTCTCTCACGCTCAGCCGTGAGCAGCGCCAGGAAACGGAAGGTGCATTGCGGCGGGTAGGCTTGGAAGGCATTGGCGCGCGCCTACCGGGTGAGTTGTCGGGGGGCGAGCGCCAGCGCGTGGCACTGGCTCGCACGCTCGTTCGCAAGAAGCCGCTGCTTTTGCTCGACGAGCCTTTCGCGGCGCTCGGGCCGGCGATGAAGAAGAATATGACCGAATTGATGAAGGACCTACAAAAGGAGCGGAACCTGACCATTCTGCTCGTCACTCATGAGCCGATGGATGCTCAGGCGGCGGCCACCCACACGGCGTTCATGCATGAGGGCCGGATATTGGCGAAGCGCAGAAGCGTGGAATTGTTCAAATCGACGGATATTCCGGAACTCAGCGATTACCTGGGCACTGCCGGCTGAGGGTGTGTCCTGTTCAACAGAGGCGCGTATAGGCGCCACGAAAGAAGCCGAGCGGCCGACCGTTTGGATCCCAGTCGGCGTGAATGACTTCGCCCACGAAAATCACGTGATCGCCGCCGACATAGGTGTGAGCGATCTTGCACTCGAATACCGCAAGGACGCTGGGCAAGATGGGACAGCCGGTCCTGCCGATTTCATAATCGATTCCTTCCCATTTGTTGATCGACTGCCGCGCAAATCGGGACGACAATTCCTCCTGGCCTTCGCGACGAATGTTCACCGCGAAATATTCGCAGGAAAGATAAACGCGCATGCTGTGGGCATGGCGTCCGAGGCTCCAGAGTATCAGCGGCGGGTCGAGAGAGACCGAGTTGAAGGAGTTTGCCGTATTGCCGATCAGCTCGCCGCGATGATCGCGGGTGGTGATGATCGTCACGCCGGTCAGAAACGAGCCGAGCGCGCGGCGGAACCCTTGCTGATCAATTGCGGCCGTCATGGTTCATCACATCCGTCTCTCATCAGACATACCATCACACAGCAATTCGGACCA
>DATFOT010000523.1:0-7767 GCA_035265265.1 Aestuariivirgaceae bacterium
GGGATCTTGTAACTTGTGATCAGCTCGGTCAGTCGATCCATCAAAGATGTCGAACCCCCCGCTTCCGTCCCTTATAGCTGTTTATCCCAGAGCGGGAAAGAAAAGGCGCGAGGCGCAACGGAAGCTTGCCCCGCGCCCGTCGTCGTTAGCTGCCCAGCGCGGCCGTTACCGCCGCTTTGGCATCGCCGCCGTCGAAGGTCGTTACGCCCTCGAGCCATGGCGCCACCGTTTCGGGATGGGCCTTGAGCCATTCCTTGGCTGCGGCTTTGGCCTCCTTGCCGTCGTTCAGGATCGCACCCATGATCTCATTTTCCATGCCGAGCGTGAATTCGAGATTGGACACGAGCTTTCCCGCATTGGGACATTCGCTGACATAGCCCTTGCGCACATTCGTATAGACCGTGGCGCCGCCGAAATTCGGCCCGAACACCTCATCGCCGCCCGATAGATAGGCCATTTCAAAATTGGCATTCATCGGATGCGGCTCCCATCCGAGAAAGACCACCGGCTCCTTTGCTTTCGTTGACTTGGCGACCTGCGCCAGCATGCCCTGCTCGGATGATTCAACGAGTTCGAAACCCTTGAGCCCGAATTTGTCATTGCTGATCATGTCGAGAATCAGCCGGTTGCCGTCATTGCCTGGTTCGATGCCGTAGATTCTGCTGCCGAGCTGATCGCGGAACTTTGCGATGTCGGCAAAATCCTTCAGCCCTGCCTCATAGGTGTATTTCGGAACTGCCAGCGTGTATTTGGCACCTTCGAGATTGGCGCCAAGCGTCTCGACCGAGCCGTCTTCCCTATAGGGCTTGATGTCGTTTTCCATCGTCGGCATCCAATTGCCGAGGAACACGTCGATGTCCTTGTTCTTGAGCGAAGTGTAGGTTACCGGCACCGACAGCACCTGGACCTCGGGTTCGTAACCGAGTGCCTCGAGGAGCACCGAGGCAACGGCGGTCGTCGCGGTGATGTCCGTCCATCCGACATCCGAGAAGCGCGCTTTCTTACACGACTCGGGCTCCGCCGCGAACGAAGATCCAGCCGTCGCCGCAAGGCCGACAGCAAGGATCGCGGCTGTAAATGCCGCCTTGAAACTGCATTTCATTAGAAACCTCCCATGACTCATGGCCGGCACGCACACTGCTTGCAGCAGAGAGAGGCACCAGCCTTGCGAATGATCTCTGCAGAGCCGAGGACATTCAAGCCCAGCGGTTAGCTTGTTTTTAATTGAACAGCCAACCAAAAACAATGTACAAAAATCCGGAATTGATGAGGAAAGGAGCCATGCCCAAGCTCGGTATGCGGCCGATCAGGCGCCGGCAGCTCGTCGATGCCGCCATTGCGTCCATTCATCAATATGGCCTGGGCGAAACTACGATCGCGCGCATTGCCGAAAAGGCGGGCGTTTCACCGGGCATCATCCATCATTATTTCGCCGACAAGGACGACCTTCTGTTCGAGACGATGCGGCATCTCCTCGAAATCCTACGCCGCCATGCCGTCGCGGGCCTCCGCAGCGCCAAGACGCCGCGCGCCCGCCTCCATGCCATCGTGGAGGCTAGTTTTACCGAGGATCAGTTTTCCGAAACGGTGAGCGCGGCCTGGCTCGGCCTTTACGGCAACGCCCGTCAGTCCCCTCGCCTCGCTCGCATTCTGCGCCTCTATCATGCCAGGCTGCGGTCCAACCTCGTCCATGCGCTAAAATCGCTCGTCGCACCCCCTCATGTCGGAGACCTCGCCGAAGGCATCGCCTCCATGATCGATGGCCTGTGGCTGCGCTGCGCTCTCAGGGGCCAAACCGGTGACGCGCGAATTCCCCGCGCTCTCACCCATGCCTATGTCGAAGCGCAGCTACTTCGTCCCGCCACCATGGCGAGCGGCCCGTCTGAATGACGGAATATGACTACATCATCATCGGCTCGGGCTCAGCCGGATCGGTTTTGGCCCATCGCCTGAGCGAAGGGGCACGCAATTCCGTGCTCGTCCTCGAATATGGCGGCACCGATATGGGCCCTCTCATCCAGATGCCCTCCGCCCTGTCCTACCCCATGAACATGCCGCTCTATAATTGGGGCTTTCTTTCCGAGCCGGAACCGGGCCTCGGCGGCCGTAGGCTTGTGACACCGCGCGGCAAGGTCGTGGGCGGATCATCCTCCATCAACGGCATGGTTTATGTGCGGGGCCATGCCCGCGATTTTGACCATTGGGAGGAAGCCGGCGCCAGGGGCTGGGGATTTCGCCATGTGCTGCCCTATTTCATCCGTTCTGAGACGAGTCACGGCGGCGAGGAAGGCTGGCGCGGCACGGCGGGTCCCCTCCACGTTACCCGCGGCGCCCGCGTCAACCCGCTCTATAATGCATTCATCGAAGCGGGCCGTGAGGCAGGCTACCCCGTCACTGCCGACTACAATGGCGCACGCCAGGAGGGCTTCGGCCCCATGGAGATGACGGTTTGGCGCGGGCGGCGCTGGTCGGCCGCAAGCGCCTATCTGCGCCCCGCCTTGAAGACGGGCCGGGTGAGGCTGTTAACGCGCGCCTTCGCTCGCCGCATTCTGCTCGAGGGCAGGCGCGCAGTCGGTGTGGAATATGAGCGCTCCGGCAAGACCCATGCCGCCGGGGCCAGGCGTGAGGTCATCATAGCGGCAAGCTCCATCAACGCGCCGAAGCTCCTGGAACTGTCCGGCATCGGCAATGCCGAGATCCTCAAAGCCGCCGGCATCGAAACCCTCCATAATCTCAAAGGCGTGGGGGAAAACCTTCACGACCACCTTGAGGTTTATTTCCAGTATGAATGCCTCGAGCCCGTCTCCCTCTTTCCGCAGCTGAACCTCTTCTCCAAGGGAATGATCGGGCTGGAATGGCTGCTCTTCAAGAAAGGCTTGGGCGCTACCAATCATTTCGAATCCTGCGGCTTCATCCGCTCCCGTGCGGGCATCGAATATCCCGATATTCAATATCACTTCCTGCCCATCGCCATCCGCTACGACGGCAAGTCTGCGGCACCCGCCCATAGTTTCCAGGTTCACGTGGGGCCGATGCGAACCAAATCGCGGGGCCACGTGCATCTGCGCACGCCTGATCCGCGCGACCCTCCGCTCATCAGGTTCAACTACATGTCTCATCCCGATGATTGGGTGGAGTTCCGCACCTGCATTCGCCTCACTCGCGAAATATTTCGCCAGCCGGCTTTCGCCCGCTATAAAGGCCGCGAAATCCAGCCCGGCGAGGCCGCCGTCACGGACGAGGCTGTCGATGCCTTCATCCGCGACCATGCCGAAAGCGCCTTTCATCCGTGCGGCACCTGCCGCATGGGTTCGAAGGAGGACCCGCTGGCGGTCGTCGATCCGCAATGCCGGGTCATCGGCATCGACGGCTTGCGGGTTGCCGATTCATCGATCATGCCGCGCATCACCAATGGCAATCTCAACGCGCCCACGATCATGATCGGCGAGAAGGCCGCCGATCACATACTCGGCCGCGATCCCCTGCCCGCGTCCAACCTTGAACCGTGGATCAACCCCCGCTGGCAAACGAGCCAGCGCTGATCAGCGTCCCTTCAGCAGCTGCGCTGCCTTCGCTGCAATTGCACTTAACATGCTGTCTGAATAATGGCGCCAGGCCGGAACGGTGGCGATTTTCCCCATGCTGCCGACGAACCCCGTCTTGAATTGAACGAGGCCCGGGCTGTTGCCGTCGCCGCCGAGATCATACCAGCGGCATCGTTCCTGCTGCCTCAGCCGGTCGACGATGCCCCATTGCAGCGCGTAGCTGGCGTTGATCGCGGCGCCCTGCGTGCTCTGCGCGCCGAACGCGAACACCGCGCGCTCGCCAATGCTCGTGATGATGGCGCCCGCAAGCGCATCGCCGCCGCGCCGGGCCAGAAACACCCGCGGCCTGAGCTCTCTATGAGGCGAGCTGTCGAGCGCCGTCATTTCATTCAGCCCGGTCGCATCCACCGCCTGTTTGCGTGCCTTCAGGTCATCGAACAGCTTTCGGAATATCGCGAGCCCTAACCCCCCGCAACATTCTTCAATGCGCAGCTTCTGCTTCTCGGCGGATTTGAGGTTTCGCCGCCACCGCGGCGCCAACCCCTGGCGCATTTTCGCCTCGCCGCATTTAAGATCGATGAAATAGCGACGCGGATCGCCGATCGAAGCCCCTTCGCGGAAGCCCGCATCCGCCAGAGCTTCGGCGAGCACACCGTCTTCCGGCCCTTGCGGGAGGACCGACAGATGAAGCTTCCGTTCCCGGCAGAAGAACGATTTGATCGCGCCGACAACCGCGCGCGCCGACCCGCTGTCGCCGCCTGCTCCGCATCGGTAGAGCGGCCCGAATTTGATGGCTGCAAAGCCGCGGCCGAGAACATCGATGCCGACGGCCGCCGCCCCGCCGAGCATCTCACCGTTGCGCTCGATGACGACGCAGCGCACACGTCTTTCGCCCCAGCGTGCGGCGGCATAGGCAAAACTTTGCTCATGCACCCCGTCACGGAACTCGTGCAAAAGCCCATCCCATGCCGGGCCGGAAACTTCCCTGCATGTGGTCAATCGGCCGCGGCCTCTGCTGCATCGAGAAACAGCTGCCGGAGCCGCCGCGCCACCGGGCCGGGCTGCCCGCCGCCGATGCGCCGGCCGTCGATTTCGACGATCGGCAGCACGAAATTCGAAGCGCTCGTCAGAAAGGCCTCATCTGCCTCATAGGCTTCCGTTGCGGTGAACGTCCGTTCCTCGATGCGCACATTGCTGTCTTTGGCGAGCCGGAATAGCGATTGCCGCGTGATCCCGGCGAGTATTCGGTTAGACAGCGGCCTCGTGACCACGCAGCCGTCCTTCACGATATAGGCATTCGACGAGGTGCCTTCCGTCACCCCACCGTCCTCGATCATCCATGCTTCGAAAGCGCCCGCCTCATAGGCCGCCTGCTTGCCGAGCACAGGTGCCAGCAGCATGACCGACTTGATGTCGCGTCTCATCCAGCGGATATCGGGCACGGTGATTACTTTGACGCCCATGGTCGCGTCGGGATTGTCGATGAGCTTCTTGCTTTGCGTGAAGGCAATGAGATTGGGTGCCACGTCCTTCGGGAATTTGAAGTCGCGGTCCGCCGTGCCGCGCGTAACCTGCATATAGACCATGCCCTCATCCAGCGCGTTGCGGTGTATGATGTCCTCATGCATCCGGCGCAGCTCCGCCTTGGTGCACGGCCACCCCATCCGCAGTTCTCCGAGCGAGCGCTCGAGCCGGTCGATATGCGGCTGGTAATCCACGAGTCTTCCGTTGATAACCGCGGTCACTTCGTAAACGCCGTCGGCAAACAGAAATCCGCGATCGAAAATGGAAATTTTCCCGTCCTTTTCCGGTAAGAATTCACCATTGATAAAGACAATTCGGCTCATTTGATCTCCTGCCCGCGATGGGTTAGCCAATACCGGCCCATACCGCAAGCAAGTTTGAAGCCCATGACGTCTGCACAATCGATCAGCGACGAGGCAATTGCCGCAATGCTGGCGCGCGAACATGCGCATTTCCTGCAGCGCAACCCGAATTCGCAGGCGCTGGCCGCCCGCTCCGCGCACCATTGGTTGCGCCGCGTGCCGATGTTCTGGATGGAAGATTGGCGGACGCCTTTTCCGCTGTTCATCGAGCGCGCCGCAGGGGTCGAATTGACCGATGCAGACGGCAACCTCTATGTCGATTTCTGCCTGGGCGACACGGGCGCGATGTTCGGTCACGGCCCCGAACTCCTTCTCGATACACTGTGCCGCCAGGGCGCACGGGGCCTGACCACCATGTTGCCCTCCCCCGATGCGGCAATCGTCGGCGCGCTTCTGGCCGACCGCTTCGGTCTGCCCGTCTGGCAGGTGACTGCAACGGCTTCCGATGCCAATCGCAGCGTGCTGCGATGGGCGCGCGCCGTCACCGGCCGCGGCCGCATTCTCGTTTTCAACGGCAATTATCATGGTGCGGTCGACGAGATCTTTGTCCGGCTCGCGGACGGCGAGCCGCGATCCGATCCGGGGCTGATCGGCGAACCGCGCGATCTCACGCAATTCACCAGCGTGATCGAGTTCAATGATGTTCCTGCTCTTCGGCAAGCACTCGCCGCGCGCGACATTGCCTGCGTGCTCGCCGAGCCCGTCATGACCAATTGCGGAATGGTGCTCCCCGATCCCGGTTTCCATCGAGCACTGCGCGAGATCACGCGCACCACGCAGACGCTGCTGGTGATCGACGAAACCCACTGCATGTCGTCGGGTCCCGGCGGCTACTCGCGCGCGCATGGTCTTGAGCCCGACGCCATCGTGCTCGGCAAGCCGATTGCAGGCGGCGTGCCTGCAGCGGCCTATGGCATGGCGGAGCACCTTGCCGATAGCATCGATACCTATCTCGCCGCACGCCCGTCCGGCCATTCCGGCATCGGCACCACCCTCTCCGGCAGTGCGATCCAGCTGGCCCTGATGCGAACGATGCTCGAGACCTATTTCACCGCGGAGACATTCGAACCCCTCATGCTCCTCGCTGAGCGCCTGGAAACCGGTCTTGCCGATGTGTTCCGCACCCGCGCCGTCCCATGGCACGTCGTGCGCGTGGGAGCGCGTGTCGAGTTCATGTGCGCGCCCCTCCCGCCGCGCAATGGCGGGGAAGCCATGAGAATCATCGGCCGCCCCATCGACCGTGCCGTTCATCATTATTTGCTGAACCGCGGACTGGTGATCACACCCTTCCATAATATGATGCTCATCTGCCCCGCGACCAAAAGATCCCATGTCGATGCGCTTATCGCCGGCATCGATGCCTGTGTTGCTGAATTGATCGCTGCGATCCCCTAAGGTGCAGAATGGATGGAATGACGAAACTGGTTACGCCGCGCTGTGATGATGAGGCGCAAGCCTTCCTTGCCGCCAATGATCAGGTCGCCTCGATCCATGTGCTGTGGACCGACATGTGCGGGGTGCAGCGCGGCAAATATCTGCGCCGCGACGAGCTCGTGCCGGCCTGGCGGGACGGCCGGTTCTTTCCGATCTCGGCCCTGGCGCTCGACATCACCGGCCAGGACGTTCCCGAAACCGGTCTCGTCTGGGATGAAGGCGACCGCGACCTCGTGCTTTGGCCGGTTCCTGGCAGCCTCGTGCACGTTCCATGGAGCGAGGAGCCCGCCGCGCAATACATCGCCCATGTCCGCGACCGCGATGGTTCGCTGCACTATGCCGATCCGCGCAATCTTTTGACGCTCATCGGGGAACGCTATGGCGAACTCGCGCTCACTCCTGTTGGGGCCGTTGAGCTGGAATTTTTCCTTATGGACCGCGACGCCGCACTGTCGGGAAAGCCGCTCGCGCCTAAATCTCTGACAACCGGTGCGCGCCCCGATCACTATCAGGCTTACCACCTGCAGGACCTTGCCGACTTCTCACCCTTTTTCCGAGACCTCTATGCCTATGCCACCGCCCAGGGTCTTCCGGCCAAGACACTGATCTCCGAATATGCGCCGGGCCAGATGGAGATCGTGCTGCGCCACCGCGCCGATATTCTCAAAGCCGCCGACGATGCCATCATGCTGAAGCGCCTGATCAAGGCTTCCGCCGAGAGACATGGCCTCATCGCCACCTTCATGGCCAAGCCTTATGCTCAATGGACCGGCTGCGGCATGCATGTCCATGTCAGTCTTGCCGATCAGGCCGGGCGAAACGTCTTTGCCGCAGGCGATCCGGCCTCCAGCGCGCTTCTCCATCATGCTCTCGGCGGCCTCATGGCCGCCATGGCCGACTCG
>DATFOT010000524.1:0-5258 GCA_035265265.1 Aestuariivirgaceae bacterium
GGGCGGTGACATACGCGCTTGTCGGCGAGGTCGGAGCCATGGTCACCAACCCCATTCACAAGAAGCTGCTTTACTCCGCCGGTTTTCGGCATACGGGACATACGGATTTCATCGCGGCTCTGGCGAGAGCACAGGGCCACCGGGCGCAGCCGGTGATGATGCTCGCGGCACCCGGCCTGCGCACCGTGCCGCTTACCGTTCACATTCCCTTGCGCGATGTCGCCGCAGCCTTGAGCAGCGCGATGATCCAGGAACAGACACTGGTCGTAAATTCTGATCTGAAGCGTTATTTCGGTATAGCCACGCCGCGGATCGCGGTAACCGGGCTCAACCCGCATGCCGGAGAGGGCGGAGCGCTCGGTGAGGAAGAACGCTCGATCATCACTCCGGCGATCGACGAACTGCGGCGCCAGGGCTTGGCGGTCGAAGGTCCCATACCTGCCGACAGCGCGTTCCACGCGGAAGCGCGAGCCCAGTTCGACGTCGTGATCTGCATGTTCCACGACCAAGCGCTTATTCCGGTCAAAACCATCGGCTTTCATGAAGGCGTGAACGCGACGCTTGGGCTGCCATTCATCCGGACTTCCCCCGATCACGGTACTGCGCTGTCGCTTGCCGGCACCGGCAAAGCCAATCCGACGAGCCTGATCTCGGCGCTGCGGCTTGCAGCGGCAATGGCCGATCATGCACAACAGCCGCCATGATCGACGGACTGCCACCGCTCAGAAACGTCATCGCCCAGCACGGGCTGACCGCACGCAAAAACCTTGGGCAGAATTTCCTGCTCGATCTCAACCTGACGCGCCGCATCGCCCGCGCCGCCCTACCGCTCGAAGGCCATACCGTCATCGAAGTCGGGCCGGGCCCTGGAGGTCTGACGCGGGCGCTGCTCGGCGAGGGTGCGGAAAAGGTCATCGCCGTTGAAACCGACAGGCGGGCGATCCCGGCTCTTGAGGAGATCGAGGCGGTGTTTCCCGGCAGGCTCAGCATCGTCGCGGCAGATGCCCTTAAGGTGAACTGGCCCGCAGTCGCCGAGAGACAGACGAAGATCGTGGCAAATCTGCCGTATAATATTGCGACGCCGCTGCTGGCGGGCTGGCTTACAGCCGAGCCTTGGCCGCCATGGTATGTATCGATGACCCTGATGTTTCAAAAGGAAGTCGCGGAGCGCATCGTCGCCCAGCCAGGAAGCAAAGCGTTCGGAAGGCTGTCGGTACTGGCGCAGTGGCGGTCGCGCGCGGTGAAGCTGTTCGATGTCGACCGGCGTGCCTTCACACCAGCGCCGAAGGTGACGTCCAGCGTCATTCAGATCACGCCCCAGGCTCCGGCCATGCCGGACTGCAGGAGCCGGACCCTCGAAAGGGTCACGGCAGCGGCTTTCGGGCAGAGGCGGAAAATGCTGCGCTCCAGCCTGAAGGCCCTGGCGCCCGAGAGTGAAGCCTTGCTGGCGAAGGCCGGAATCGATCCCCGGCTCAGGGCCGAACAGCTTAGTGTCGCCGAGTTTTGCCGGCTCGCTATTGCAATGGAAACGGCCGAGACAAAATGACGACCGTCACGCGCCAGTCGCTGGTCCGTTACGGCGCGCCGCTCGAGCGCAACGAGACGGAATTTCCGCCGCCAAAGGACGGTGAAGTGGTGCTGCGGGTCGAGCATTGCGGCCTCTGCCACAGCGACCTGCACCTCATCGAGGGACATTTCGACCTGGGCGAAGGCAAGGCACTCGACATCAGCGAGGGCAGACAGCTGCCGTTTACGCTCGGGCATGAGATCTGCGGCACCATCGAGGCGCATGGACCGGCGGTCGGCGGCATCGCCAATGGCAAGCGGCTCTACGCGGTTTACCCGTGGATCGGATGCGGCGACTGCGAGCGATGCGAGCGCGGCGAGGAACAGCTGTGCAGCGACATGCGCCATTTGGGCATTCAGCGCGACGGCGGGTTTGCCAGCCACGTCCTCGTTCCGCATCCGCGGTATCTGCTCGATGTCGACGGTATCGGGTCGAGCATCGCCGGCAGCTATATGTGCTCGGGGCTGACTGCCTATTCGGCCTTGAGAAAAATGACGAGCGCGGCCCAGGAGGGTCCGCTCTTGATCGTCGGGCTGGGCGGTGTCGGGTTCATGGCGCTGGAGCTCGCCCGGTCCATCACGCAACGAATGATTGTGGTCGCCGATATAGATCCGAAAAAGCGCGCAATGGCACTGCAGAAGGGCGCCGATCTGGCGATCGACCCAGCAGCAGCGGAGTCGCGCCAGCAGCTGCGAGCGGCGGCCGGGCGCATGGCGGCTGCAATCGATTTTGTCGGCTCGGAGGACTCGCTCGACTTCGCTCAGGCAATGCTGGGCAAGGCCGGCGTGGTGATCGTCGTTGGACTGATGGGAGGACGTATCGCGCTCCCCGTTCCGATGTTCCCGCTTCGGCAGCTGTCGATCATCGGTTCGTTCGCCGGGTCACTGCCCGAGGCGCGGGAGCTGATCGGACTCGTCAGGCAAGGCCGCGTGAATGAGATACCGGTGGAGGTGCGCTCCCTCGATACCGTCAATGACGCGATCGCAGCGCTGCGGTCGGGCGATGTCATGGGCCGCCTCGTGCTTAGACCTTAGAGCTTATCCAGAAGCGAACGGACGAATGCGGTTAGACCGATGCGGCGTTTGCGCTTCAGCCGTTCCGCCGCCAGAATCGCGCAAATCTCGCGATCGGCGGTTTCGAGATCGTCGTTGACGATGACATAGTCGTACTCGGCCCAATGGCTGATCTCGCGCGAAGCTTCGGCCATGCGCTTGGCCACGACAACCATCGGATCCTGCGCTCGGCTGATGAGACGATCGCGCAGCGCCTCGACGGAGGGCGGAAGGATGAAGACCCTGACAAGGTCGTCCTGCATCGCCTGGGCCAATTGCTGGGTTCCCTGCCAGTCGATATCGAACAGAACGTCGCGGCCCTTGGCGAGCGAGTGTTCCACGGGACCCTTCGGCGTGCCGTAACAATTGCCGAACACTTCGGCCGATTCCAGCAGCTCGCCGGCATCGCGCATGGCTTCGAACCGCTCCTTGGAAATGAAATAATAATCACGGCCGTCAACCTCGCCTGGACGCGGGGGCCTGGTGGTGACGGAAACAGACATGGTGATATTGGGATCGTGGTCCAGCAGCCTTCGCGACAGGGTGGTCTTGCCGGCACCCGATGGCGATGAAATCACCAGGAGAAGACCGCGGCGAGCGATGGGCGCCATCTTGAGCTTCTTATTCAATGTTCTGCACCTGCTCACGCATCTGATCGATGATGCCCTTGAGCGCCAGCCCGATTGCGCTTAGCGCCTGGGCCTGAGATTTGGCGCAGAGCGTGTTGGCCTCCCGGTGAAACTCCTGGGCCAGGAAGTCAAGTTTGCGGCCGACCGGACCTGAGCCGTCCTTCAGCAATTGCCGCGATGCCGATAGATGGGCAGAGATGCGATCGAGCTCTTCCTGGATATCGCTGCGGGTCGCCAGCAGAAGAGCCTCCTGGTGAAGCCGGTCGGGATCGAGGCTCCGGCCCGAATCGAGGAGCCGGTCAAGCTGCAACTGAAGGCGCGCCTTGATCCGCTCAGGAGAGCGTTCGGGACTGTCGCGGGCTTCCCCGGCAAGAGCCGCAAGGGAATCGAACTGCGCGAGAAGGACGGCGCGGAGCTTCTCTCCCTCCTCGCGGCGGGTGGCAAGAAGATGATCATAGGCTTCCGCCAGGGTGTTGAGCAGCAGCCGGTTGCGCGCGGCCACACTATCGTCGCTCGCCAGCTCCTCGCGTTGTTCGAGAACGCCTGGCAGTGTAAGGAGGCCCTCCACCGATAGCGGCCGAAGCTTGTGCTTCTTCTGCACAGACTTGGCAAGTTTCACGAGACGGTTCAGCGCCGCCTCGTTGATGCGGATATCGGACGAGGACTCCCGTCTGACGTCGAGACTGACCTGCAGGCTGCCGCGATGAAACCGCGATTGTGCCAGCGCCCTCGCCTCGATCTCCAAGGCCTCCAACCCCCCAGGCAGCCGGAAGCGAATGTCGAGTGACTTGCCGTTGACGCTTTTGATCTCCCAATGCCAGCTCAGGCCGGCAGCATGGCCGTCGGCCCTGGCAAAACCTGTCATGCTGGAAAGCGTCATCTAGCCCCGTCTGCCGATCCCCGGCGCCAATCTAACGAGCGTGACCGGGCGCGCCAAGGCTTATCAACCCTTCTTCGGGCGCTTGAGGGGAATCGGCACGCGCTTGCCTGCCACTTCGACGAGGCGGCGCGGCACATAAGGAGGCGGAGCCTCGACGTTTGGAGCGGAAGAGCCGGCAGCGGCGTTTGCCTTTTCCTGTTCGCCCGGCGGCGCGTCATAGTCAGAACTTTCCACCGGGACCATTTCGTCCATCGCGGGCGGTTCCAGCGCCTCAGGGCTTTCAATGGCGAGCGATGCGGGGTTCGCCGGCGACGTTGCCGGCTGCGCTTCGTCTTCCTCGGCGAGCGATTTTTCGACTACCCGCCATTTGCGGACGTTCTTGTGGTGCTCGTCGAGCGTTTCGGCAAAGACATGCCCGCCGCTGCCATCGGCAACAAAATACAGAGCCTTCGAATCAATCGGATTGAGCACCGCCGCGATCGATTCCTTTCCCGGATTGTCGATCGGCGTCGGCGGAAGCCCGGCGATGCGGTAGGTGTTATAGGGCGTCTTCTCCTCAATATCGGATTTCAGAATTGGCCGATCGAGCTTCGACTTGCCCTTGGTGATGCCGTAGATGATCGTCGGATCGGACTGCAAGCGCATGCCGGCCCGCAGCCGATTGATGAAGACGGCGGCAACCTGCGGCCGTTCAGCGGCGATGGCTGTTTCCTTCTCGACGATGGAGGCCAGGGTCAGGGCTTCCTCCTTGGTGGTGAAGGGCAAGTTCGGAGCACGTTTGGCCCACATTTCGTCAAGTATCTTCGCTTGCGCAGCACGCATCTCAAGCAGAAGGGCATCACGGGTCATCCCGCGGCGGAACACGTAAGTGTCGGGCAGAATTGCCCCCTCGGGTGGTGTCTGGGTGATATCCCCGGTGAGGCTCTCATGTGCGGCAACGCGCTCGATGACCTGCGCCGTCGTCCAGCCTTCGGGAACGCTCAATTTGAACACCAGCTCCTTGCCGGAGACGATGAGTCCCATTACCGAGGCCATGCTGGCGTTTTTCCCAAACTGATATTCGCCGGCCTTCATCTGGCGGTATTTTCCGGTCAAATAGGCAGCGGCGAGAAAGATTTTCTCATCGGAGA
>DATFOT010000525.1:0-4407 GCA_035265265.1 Aestuariivirgaceae bacterium
TACATCTCAGGACGGAACTCAATTTCTACAGGCTGTTCAACCAGGCACTGGAGGGGTTCAGTGTCGAAACAGTCGCAGAAAGGCAGAGGGTGGCGCTTGATTCAGCCGGGCTCGGGCTGTAGATGCAGCCATGAGCTCCCATTTGTCCGTCCAGCCCCGGGAGGGCACTCTCCATTCACGTCGAGGACTTAATGGCTGAAAATCACGCCCGCCAGCATGATGTCGAAGAGCATCTGCGGAGCTACCGAGCCTTCCTGAAAGGCGTGGTGGTGGTCATCATCGCATCGGCGTTCACTCTGGTTGCGCTCAGCGCTTTCGCCTTCGGCCAGACGATGTCGATCCTGCTCGGCTGGGCAGGGCTGATTTTCGGAGCGCTGGCGATCATCATCGATCTGAGATCGGAGACGAACAGCTGGCGCCTTTCGATCATCACGCTCATCGTGTTCGGCCTCTTGACTGCCATCAACGTTTCCTGAGGGCCAAGCGAAAATGAAGATCGGGGTGCTGGCAGAACGAGTTCCCGGCGAGACACGGATTGCCGCAAGCCCCGACAGTGTCAAAGCCTATCGCAAGCGCCGCGCGAGCGTTGCCATCCAGTCGGGGGCAGGGGCCGGCTCTTACATCACCGACAAGGCCCTGCAGGACGCTGGCGCCGAAATCGTTTCGGCCGAAGAGGCAGTGAGGGATGCCGACATCATCCTCACGGTGCGGCGCCCGGCGCCGGACATGCTTGCCGGTGCCAGAAGAGGCGCGATGGTCGTTGGGCTGATGGAACCCTACGGCGACTCAGCGGGGCTGGAGAAACTTGCGGCGGCCAATTTCTCGATCTTCGCGCTAGAGCTGCTGCCGCGCATCACAAGGGCGCAAGGCATGGACGTGCTGTCGTCGCAAGCCAATTTGGCGGGCTACAAGGCGGTCATCGACGCCGGGAGCCAGTTCACCCGCGCTTTTCCGATGATGATGACCGCTGCGGGAACCGTGCCGCCGGCGAAGGTCTTCGTCATGGGTGCCGGCGTTGCAGGCCTTCAGGCCATCGCTACTGCGCGGCGGCTCGGCGCGGTGGTATCGGCGACCGATGTCAGAGCGGCCGCCGCGGAGCAGGTGCAGAGCCTCGGCGCCAAGTTCATTTTCGTCGAGGGACTGAAGGATGCCGCAACCAAGAGCGGTTATGCTCAGGAGCTTTCGGAAGAAGACCGGCGCAAGCAGGCGGCACTGATCGCCGAGCATATCAAGACACAAGATATCATCATCACCACAGCCCTGATCCCGGGGCGGCCGGCACCCGTACTGATCACCAAGGAGATGGTGGAGGCGATGAAGCCCGGCTCGGTGATTGCCGATCTGGCAGTCGAGCGCGGAGGAAACTGTCCTTTGTCGCAGCCCGGCAAGACAATCGAATACCACGGTGTAACGATCATGGGACTGGTCAATCCGGCAGCGCGTCTCCCGGGGAACGCGTCGATGCTCTATGCGAAGAACCTCCAGAACTTTCTCGAGCTGGTGATCTCGAAGGACGGCGTGCAGGCGGTCGACTGGAACGATGAAATCATCAGGGGCACGCTGATCGCCAAGGATGGCGAGATCCTGCACGAGATGTTCAAGCAGGCCAAGGCATCATGACGATCGATCCGTTCATCTATCTCTTCGCGATTTTCGTCCTGGCGATCTTCGTGGGCTATTACGTGGTCTGGAACGTCACGCCAGCCCTGCATACGCCGTTGATGTCGGTGACCAATGCGATCTCTTCGGTCATCGTCGTCGGCGCGCTGCTGGCGGCGGGGACGGGGGCCATCGCGACGGGCTCGTCCACCGCGATGATCTTCGGCTTCATCGCTCTCGTGCTGGCATCGGTGAATATCTTCGGCGGCTTCCTCGTCACCCAGCGCATGCTCGGCATGTACAAGAAAAAAGGAAAATAATTCATGCCGGCCAATCTGGTCGCCTTGCTCTATCTCTTGGCCGGAGCCCTGTTCATCCAAGCCTTGCGGGGGTTGTCCAACCCGGAAACGGCCCAGCGCGGCAACAGGCTCGGCATGGCGGGCATGGCGATTGCCATCGTCACCACGCTCGCCGCAGCGCCGCCGGCCTCGCTCATGGGGTGGGTGCTGATCATCGCCGGGCTTGCCACCGGCGGGGCTGTGGGTGCCGTAACCGCGCGGCGCATCGCCATGACGGCGATGCCGCAGCTCGTCGCCGCCTTTCATTCGCTCGTCGGGCTTGCCGCCGTGTTTGTCGCTGCCGCGGCGCTCTATCAGCCGGATGCTTTCGGCATCGGAACAGCCGGCCATATCCATCCGGGGAGCCTGGTGGAGATGTCGATCGGGGTAGCGATCGGGGCGGTGACGTTCACCGGCTCGATCGTCGCATTCACGAAACTCCAGGGTCTGGTATCGGGCGCGCCGGTGGTTTACCCGAACCAGCACAGGATCAACCTCGCACTCGGCGTCGTGCTCCTCGCGCTTGTCGTGTGGTTCTGCCTGACAGGCAGCGCGGTGCTGTTCTGGCTGATCGTGCTGTTATCGTTTCTGCTCGGCGTGCTGATCATCATTCCGATCGGGGGAGCCGACATGCCGGTGGTCGTGTCGATGCTGAATTCCTATTCGGGATGGGCTGCAGCCGGCATCGGGTTCACGCTCGGCAATATCGCCCTGATCATCACCGGCGCGCTCGTCGGTTCATCGGGAGCGATCCTGTCCTACATCATGTGCCGGGGCATGAACCGGTCGTTCATCAGCGTCATTCTCGGCGGGTTCGGCGGAGAAACGGCCGTGCCCTCAGGGGCCGCAGGCGAGGCGAAGGCCGTCAAGCAGGGTTCGGCCGAGGATGCGGCGTTCCTCATGAAGAACGCCGGATCGGTAATCATCGTGCCCGGCTACGGAATGGCTGTGGCGCAGGCGCAGCACAGCCTGCGCGAAATGGCCGATCATCTGAAGAAGGCCGGGGTGAACGTCAAATATGCCATCCACCCGGTGGCGGGCCGCATGCCCGGCCATATGAACGTGCTGCTCGCCGAGGCCAATGTTCCTTATGACGAGGTGTTCGAACTCGAGGACGTCAATTCCAGCTTTCCGCAGAGCGACATTGCCTTCGTGATCGGGGCGAATGACGTGACCAATCCGGCGGCCGAAGAGGATCCGAAATCGCCGATTTACGGCATGCCGGTGCTGGAAGTGTGGAAGGCGCAAACGGTAATGTTCGTGAAACGGTCGCTGGCGTCGGGATATGCGGGCATCGACAATACGCTCTTCTACCGCGACAACACCATGATGCTGTTCGGCGATGCAAAGAAGATGGTCGAGGAGATCGTCAAGGCGCTATAACGTCCAGCCCTAGCGGGCGGGGCGCTCGACCTTCTTGGGGGCGGGGAGCAGGCCTTCGCGCTGCAATTTCTTGCGGGCGAGCTTGCGGGCACGGCGGATGGCTTCGGCCTTCTCGCGCGCCTTGCGCTCAGAAGGCTTCTCGTAATGGCCGCGAAGCTTCATTTCCCGGAAAATGCCCTCGCGCTGCATCTTCTTCTTGAGGGCCTTGAGCGCCTGATCGACGTTGTTGTCGCGAACAATTACCTGCACGAGCAAACCTTTATTTGTGCCACGAAGGGGCGGAGCCCTTTTTAAGATGGCGGGTGGGATATCAGAAGTGCCGTGCGATGTCGAGGGGGCCTTGATGAGGCCGCACCTTCCCTGGATCAACCCCGGCGCAACGGTTTCAGGCGATTGACATGGCCCATTTTGCGGCCTGGCAGGACCGTCTTTTTGCCATAGATATGCACGACCGCGCCGGGATCGGCGGCGACCGCGGCGGCATCTACTATCTCGGTCCCGAGCAGATTGGTCATGACCACATCGGAATGGCGCAGCGGCTCGGGCAGCGGCCAGCCGGCGATGGCGCGGATGTGCAAATCAAACTGCGACAGGTGGCAGGCATCCATAGTCCAGTGGCCGGAATTGTGAACCCGCGGGGCGATCTCGTTCACCAGGAGCTGCGGCCCCTTCGGCCTATCCAGGAGGAACAGCTCAACGGCTAGAACACCGATGTAAGACAAGGCTTCCGCCAGGGTGCGGCCGATCTCCCGGGCGGCCGCCTGGGTCTCAGGGGCAATCGCGGCCGGCACGGTCGAGGAGCGCAAAATGTGGTTCTCATGCCGGTTCTCCGGCACATCGAAGCAGACGAAAGCGCCATCGGCGCCACGCGCGACGATCACCGAAAGCTCTTTCGAGAAGCGAACCAAGGACTCCAGGATCGCTGGGCGTGCGCCGATAGCTGCCCAAGCGGCAGCGAGTCCCGTTTGTTCGTAAATCGCCGACTGACCCTTTCCATCATATCCGAACCTGCGGGTTTTCAGAATGCATGGATAGCCGATGTCGCCCGCCGCGGCTTGGAGCTCGGTGAGAGTCGCGGCTGGAGCAA
>DATFOT010000526.1:0-6606 GCA_035265265.1 Aestuariivirgaceae bacterium
CCTCGCGTTCAGGAGCACCCTAAAGGTATCCCCATGCCGGCGGCCAAAGTAGGTGTATGTCCGGCCCTGACATTCAATCGGCCGAACACGATTAAATCCACGGTCACGCACGATCAACCTGCCTTCCCCGCAGCTGAGTCGCTGGTTGACGCGGAGGCCGTAGCCCTGCCAATAGGGCTGCGGATACCAGTAACCGCCCAAATAGAAGCGGAAGGTGGCGTCCTTGTGTCGACGTCGCTCATGACGATTGGAATCAAACCTCCAATCACTTCTGGATTCTCTCACCTTGTCCGAGCGGCATTTGTCGGGATTTGAGGCGCAGAAATCGCTCTGGTCGCCCTTCGGCTGCATTTGCATGTCGCCATAGGTCTTCGTCTGGGCCCCTGCCCAGCTGGCAGTTCCTACCGTCATCAACGCGGCGGTAGAAACAATCGCAGCATGTTTGATCAATGCATTCATGGCTCGTTCCTTTCGTTTGTGGGCGTGCTTATAAAACGCTTGGCCCGGAAAAAGCGTTCCGACGAATTTGGGCATTATTTTCAATTACTTAATTGGTTAACGAGGCGGTCGTAAATGAACGGGAGATGAATGACAGCTTGCGCCTCGTGCCGAATGCGGAGGTTAGACCATCCAGCTGACACCGGTCGCGACCGCAATGTGGCCAAAAGCCTTGCCGCTCGCGGTCAGGATAAGGAAGAGGCGAAGGTCCGCTCGAAGGAGTCCGGCCACAACGGTGATGGCGTCGCCTGCCATGGGCAACCAACACATCAAAAGGAGCCAGACTCCATAGTGGCTGAACCATTGCCTAGTTTTTTGAAGTGCGTTTGACGAAATCGGAAACCAGCGCCGCTCGCAAAAACGGGCGAGATTTCGCCCAACGAGATAATTTAACGAAGCACCAGTGAAGTTGCCCACGATCGCCGCGATGACCAACAGAGCCGGCACGCCGCTTCCGGCCGCAATCAACCCTGCCATGGCCACTTCGGATGACGCCGGCAAAAACGGGAGAACCGTTCCAGCGACAAGCGAAGTCATGAAAAGGCCGAAGTAGGGCAGCGCCGACAAATGTCCGGTCCCACTGAACACAGCTGCTGCAAAGCCGATAGCTCCCAGCAGAAACAAAAAAGTGGTTATGGCAAGCGGGATCGATCTCAGCAGAGCATGGGCTCCTTTCGAAAAAGTCGACGCCGCCAAGCTCAAGCTCCGGCTTGACGAGAAATTCAGTTACGCATTGCGACGCAGGCAATTCGCTGTTTCATCAACTTGGCACAAAAACGTTCAGCCTCGGCCCGGCTTGAAGCACCGATCCGTACATTGGAAATGGGCTTCAGACCCATCCCAAGATTTCTTTTCCTGATCACAAGCGGCGTGACGTCGGCCAGGAGGTCGGCATGGCGGGCGCGAATACGCTCAAACATTGCCAAGGCGACGGCTTCGGACTGAGCTCCGGCGAGCTGGCTACCCCACGGCTTCCATGTGCCGTTGTGCTTCGAAGTGTCTTTTCTCTTGGCAACGATCGCGCCGGATTTTAAGGCGCCAGCACCGGAGGCAAATTTTACGCAGTCCATGATGGAATTTCCCCGCCCGATTGGCGGGATGGCATAGCGCGCATCGAGGTGCGACCAGTCGCCAGCGGGGCGGCCGGTAATGGATAGAACGTAGTCGAGCGTCTCAGCTGGAAGATGGCGCCGACCCTCGAGCCAAGCGCGGACGCGTTCCTTTCCGGCATTGTATGCGGCGGCGGCGAGCCCCAGGTTTCCGAATGTCCCGTTCAGTTCGGATAGCAGATGAGCCGAGGCCTGTAGAGCCTCCACCGGCCTGAATGGATTGAGGAGACCGCGTAGTTTCGCGGTCTCGGGCATGAATTGGGCGATGCCTTGCGCTCCTTTCGGACTCAAGGCGTGAGGATCGAACCGGCTTTCCTTCCAAATAAGGCGGACGAAGTAGGACTCCGGCAGGCTGCGCAATTGCGCTTCGCGGAAAGCAACCTCGCAGATCCTCTGTGCATTGGATTTATTAACGGGGGGCGGCACCGCCCCCGCCGGCGATGCAATGCAGCACAGCAGTGAGGGTAATATCGAAGCGATGAGCCATTTCGCTCGTAACATAGGGAAAACCTGTACGCCAGCCTTCAGCCTTCAACGCGGGCGAAGCCATATCTCTCCGCGTAAACGCGCGTAAACTCGGCACCAAAAAGCACAAGCTGAGCCGAGTAATAGACCCATATAAGCACGACGACAATCGAAGCAGCGGCACCATAGGTCGATTCCAGGCCTTGGTTGCCGATGTAAATGCCGATCAATTGCTTGCCGATCTCAAACAGCGCAGCCGTGAGAACTGCACCTGGCAGAACGTCACGCCAGCCGATCACGACATCCGGCAGCCATTTGAACATCATTGCAAAGAGCAAAGTGACGACGCTGAAGGAAATCACGAAGCTGACGACATGAAAGACGGCTTCGGGAAGATAGTGGGCTAGGACGTTGCCCATTGCAGACAAAGCCGCGGTGACCAGCAAAGATATCAACATCAGAAAGCCCAAGGATAACACTCCCGCGAGTGACACGCCATAGGTTCGCACGAAGCTCCAGATACCGGAGCCAGCACGCGGCTTGGCTTCCCAGATGGTGTTCAAAGCATCCTTTAGCTGCACCACCACGCCCAAGGCAGCAAACATCAGGGTCACCACGCTCAGGACCGTGGGGAAGATACCCTCGCGGGGCTTATCCGCACCGGCGAGCATATTTTCCACTCCCCTCGCGCCTTGATCGCCCATAAGGCCCGCGAGCTGCGCGCTCACCTCCCCGCGCACCGCTTCTTGGCCGAACACGAGGCCTGCAACGACTGTGACGATAGCCAGCAGGGGACCGAGCGAAAATATCGAATAGTAGGCCAGGGCGGCGCCCTGCTTTGCCGCCTTATGAGCCATCCATGCCGACGCCGTATCGCGGATCAGCGACCACCAGGCGCGTGGATGGCGCAAGGACTCCGCGGGCGTTCGGCGGGGGGTATGCCCAATTGCTCCTGCAGTGGCATCGGGGAGAGCCGAAGACCTGTCGGCATTCTCGCGTACGGGTGAAAAGAGCGCGCGGCCAGCGACCGAAGCCAACGCTAGCAATGCATAAGCTGCAAGCGGCAAAGAACGCGATCGAGACATGAGGATACAGGGCCTTCCACCCCCTCCACCCACATGCAACCGTCACCTTGGAATGTTTGTTCCCGCCCCCTAACGCTGGTTCTTCCGTGGAACGACAGGATCGTCTCCAGCGTTACAGAAACGTAGCGGCATGAAGCAAAGCGCGTCTATTCGCCTTTGTATGCAAGGAGGTACTCATGAAAACTGTCACATTGGCGGCGCTCGCTGTGATGGGGGCAGGGTTGGCCGCAAGCACAGCGTCGGCTGCGCCTATTAATCCTGTTCCTGGCATCGCGCCCGCGTCATCCTTCAACGTGATCCAGGTTGACCACAGGAAGTGGAAGGGCCACCACAACCGCAAGTGGAGACACCGGCGGCATCGAGATAATGATTTCAACTTCGGCTTTGGCTTCGGCCTACCCTTTGTGGGTTTGGGCATCGCCCCTTATTACAATCGCGATGTAGATTGCATCGGGCGGTGGCACCGACACTACCGCAGGCTTCATTGCCATGGCCAGCTCGTCTACGACTACTAGCCTCACCTTCTGAGGACGGCGAAGCCCCGCTCTTGAGCGGGGCTTTTGCTGTCGATTCCAATCCTGTCGAAATAGACCAAAACCGTTCAACGTGGTTTTGGGGGCAGACAAAGGATACTGAAGATGCGTTTCATGGTTTTGGTCAAGGCGAACAAGGATTCCGAAGCAGGGGTTCTACCCGATGAGCAAATTCTCGCGGCCATGGGCAAATACAATGAAGAGCTGGTCGAGGCGGGGGTGATGCTTGCAGGGGATGGCTTGCAGCCATCGTCCAAAGGGGCACGGGTGAGGTTTGACGGCAAGAAGCGAACCGTCATTGACGGACCCTTCTCGGAAACCAAGGAGCTCGTGGCAGGCTATTGGATGTGGCAGTGCCGCTCGAAAGAGGAAGCGGTTGAATGGCTCAAACGCGCACCGTTTGAGGCCGGCGAAGAAGTTGAAATTCGACAAGTGTACGAGCTCTCCGATTTCGGGGAGAGCGACGCGATCGAGCAGCACAGGAAACTTCGAGATCAAATGGCCCGCGAATAGGGGTGAGGTGCTTCGCCAGGGCTTTTCCTATTGTGGTTCGGCGAGGCGAGCGATCACGACCCGGCCCTCGATAGCAGGGGACACGCTCCCTTTTTCATTGAGCCAGGCCATGACGTGATTCACGAGGAGTTCGCCGTCGGTAGGCCCAATGAGGATTGACGCTTGCTTGAGGGCCTCATAGCCGTCGCCGCCGCGGGCAAGGAAATCATTGGTGGCAAGGCGGTAGATTCGTGCATCGTCAACGGGCTTGGCGGCGACTTCAAGCCTTACCAGTCGCTGGCCGACAGGCTTCGACAGATCGGCACGGACTGTCATCCCGGAAACCTGAGGAAAGGCGCCGGTGAGGTTTTCGGCGCGTGCGAGACCCTGTTCTAAGGCGGCTTTCAGGTCGCGGCCAGTGATCGCAAGAAGATAGGCCTTGTTGCCGAAAGGCAGCTCGGCCAAGACGTCGCGGCGGGTGATTTTGCCCGGTGCCTGATAGAGCTTCTTGCCACGAAAACCGCCGCCGTTGAGCAGCGCAGCATCGGCAGCGAGCCTTTCACGCACTGCATCGGCAAAGAGATTGCCGATCGCTGACTCGCCCCCGCGCACGACGGCGTTTCGGCTGTCCATATTGGCTGCCAGCGCAGCGACAGGCTGGTCGAGTTCCTTCGAGAGTCGCTCCTGATAAGCGGTGACACGGGCTGCCATGATTGGATCGGGGCTTACCGCGGCCGTGTCGATCAGACGAAAGTTCGGCCACCAGCGCAGGTGACGTTTGCCGTCCTTTTCCTCAACGATGACCTCAAGATCAATTGCGCCGACGTAATAACCGTCCTGCATGGCTTCCAGAAACGCAGTCCTGCCGTCGTAACCAAGGAGCAGATCATGATCATCACCCGAAAGGATCAGATCGGCATCGGACTCGCGCCTGAGCACCTCGTCAACATGGCGCGGAGCGTGCGCCGCGAGCACGATAAGATCGGCGCCGGCTTTCCTCAGCTTCGCCGCGCGGTCCAGGCTCACGGCCAGCGAGGGTGAAAACTTCAAATCGCCCGGCGAGGAGCGGGTTACCGAATCTTCAGCGGTCAGGCCAATGATCCCGAATTTCACGCCGTCCGCCTCATAGAGATAGTCGCCGCGAATTGCGGGAAGCGGCTTGCCGGCGGCGTCTGCCAGATTGGCAGCGAAGATAGGAAATCGCGCCTCGGCCATGCGTTTGCTGAAAACGTCGGGGCCGAAGTCATATTCATGATTGCCGGGCACAAAAACATCGAGCCCCAGGCCATTCAGAAGATCAATCATATGCGCACCACGATCGACGCCCGACATGAGCGAGGGCGAGATCGCATCCCCGGCATGGATCGTAACGACATTCCTGCGGGATTTTCGTTCGGCGGAAAAGACAGCGGCGACCTTCGCCAGCCCGCCGCGCCCGTCCTGGTTCGGCCCGATATCATATATGTCGCAGATGAGGAGAAAGGTGACCTCGACCTTGCGTTCGGCTGCGTCAAGGGGTGTTGCGAGCAGGAATGCAGCGAGCGCTAAGAAGCGAATCAAAGCGGGAAGCGGATTAGCCATAAGTGACAGGACCTCGTTCAAATTACTTGCTGCGTCTCGGGATCGATTAGGACGGCACGATTCATGTCGAGATCCAACTCGATCTTGTCGCCAGGATGGGGAAGGTCATGAGGGTCGAGTTCAGCTACGGCTGAGGTTTTCCCGAGCGGAAAAGTTATGTAGACACGCGAGCCGGTGGGCTGGACGAGCTCTATCGAGGTCGGAATCCGCGCATGGCCGTTGCGAAGGGCCGTACCTGAGGCGCGGGTGATGTGCTGCGGCCGCAGGCCCAGAATGACTTCACGTTTTTTGCCAATCAGTGGCTTCTCTTGCGGCACCGGCAAGGTCAGGCCGCCATCTAGCTTCAGCTTGAGCTTACCGCCGGAGTTCCGCAGCGTGGAGGGTGCGAAATTCATTTGCGGGGAGCCAAGGAAGCCGGCGACGAAATGCGTGGCCGGGCGATCATAAAGCTCCAGCGGCGTGCCGGCCTGTTCGATCCTGCCGTCACGCAGCAGCACGATACGGTCGGCAAGCGTCATCGCCTCGATCTGATCATGCGTGACATAGATCATCGTGGTGCCGAGCTCCTGATGCAGACGCTTGATCTCGCTGCGCATCTCATCGCGCAATTGCGCGTCCAGATTGCTGAGAGGCTCGTCGAAAAGGAAAATTCGCGGATTGCGCACGATGGCGCGTCCGATTGCAACACGCTGGCGCTGACCTCCCGATAGCTGCCGCGGGTAGCGGTTGAGCAGCTGTTCAATATCGAGCATCCTGGCTGCGGTTTTTACGCGGCTGTCGATCTCGACGTTGGGCAATTTACGGGCGCGAAGAGCGAAGCCGATGTTGTTAAAAACCGTCATA
>DATFOT010000527.1:0-4033 GCA_035265265.1 Aestuariivirgaceae bacterium
GACGGTCGATCTTGCGTGCCAGCCGCGGCTCCCGGCCAAGCACCATTGCGAGGTTGGTGAGGGGTGCCAGGAGGCACATGAGGATGGAACGGTCCGCTGCCTCGCTGAGGCTGCGAAAGAGGAAATCTGCTGCAGTTTCCGGAACCGCGGCCCGCCGTGGCCGCTTCAGCCCCAGCAAACCGTCACCTCCCCATATGTCGGTTCCGTAATGAGGCTTGCTGCGCAGAGGGTGCTCCGCTCCAGCATAAACTGGCGCTTTGATGCCAAGACTTGCGCACAGCGACAGAGCGTTACCGGTTACCCGTTCCAGAGTGGTATTTCCCGCGACCGTGGTCACGGCAGAAATTTCGAGTTCAGGGGCCGAAGCGGCAAGGGCGATTGCCACCGCGTCATCCAGACCCGGATCACAATCGATATAGATGGAGCGTTTCTTATCCCCGCGCATGATTCCACTTAAGCTTAACCTTGACGCCGGGCAGCGGGTAGCCCTGGACTAGGAAAGAAGGCTCCCGGCGAGACGCCAGGCAGCAGAAAACTCAGCCCAGTCATTCTGGTAAGCCAACTCCCCCATGCGCACCAGACGTCTTGCGTGATAGACCCGCCCCGTTTACGAAGGCGGCGGCCACAAGGGAAGAGGTGACTGGCATGAAAGTGCTGGTAATGGGAGCCGGAATAGCCGGCATAACAGCCGCCTATGAACTTTACCGAGACGGTCACGAAGTTACAGTGATCGACCGCGAAGACCAGCCGGCTTCCTTCACGAGCTATGCAAATGCCGGGCTGTTTGCGCCGGGGCATTCCTACGCCTGGTCATCGCCCGCAGCCCCAAAAATTCTGCTTAAGTCACTTTGGCGGAACGACCAGGCGCTTAGGCTCAGACCGAACCTGGACCGGCATTTCCTGCGGTGGATGGCGCGTTTTCTCGGGGAATGCACTGCCGAAAAAGCGGCGCTCAATACCTCGCGCAAGGCAAGGCTCTCCAACTACTCACTGGAAGTGTTTCACGAAACGCTAAACGCGACCGACATTAAATATGACGGCCGGACAGGCGGCATCCTGTATCTCTACCGCAGCGAGAAAACGCTGGCAGCGGCGGCAAACAAATCAAAAATTCTGGTGGACAACGGATGTGAGATCGAGACCCTCGACAGGGAGAAGATGGCCAGCAAGGACCCTTCGCTGCTCCCGGTCAAAGAGCAATTCGCGGGCGCATTGTTCGTCAAGCATGACGAAAGCGGCGACTGCCGGCTTTTCACTCGCAATATGGGGGAATGGCTGGAAGCGCGAGGTGTCAAGCTCAAAACGCGGACCAACATCACGTCACTGGAAACAAAAGGCGACAAAATATCAGCCGCCCTGACCAGCGAGGGGCGGGAAACAGCAGACGCGTTCGTCGTCTGCCTCGGCGTCTACAGTCCTCATATCACGCGCCTCGTGGGGCAGGATCTGCCGATCTATCCGGTAAAGGGATATTCCGTGACGTTTCCGGTGTCGGGCCGAAACAATCCGCCGCAAATGGGCGGCGTGGATGAAGAAAATCTGATCGCTTATTGCCCATTGGGTGATCGGCTGAGGGTCACCGCCACAGCCGAGTTTTCGGGATACAGCCGATCACATTCCCCGGCGGATTTCCGCTTCATGCTGAAATGCATCACCGAACTTTTTCCTCACGGAGCGGATTACTCGCAACCGGATTATTGGGCCGGACTGAGACCGATGACGCCCGAGGGCACGCCCATTCTTGGCAGAGGGCGACATGACAATCTCTGGTACAACACCGGGCTTGGCCATATGGGCTGGACGATGAGTCACGCTACCGCGAGGATCACTGCCGACCTCGTAGCGGGAAGGGGGGCGGCAATTCCGCTCGAAGGCATGATGGTCCGCAATTGAATTAATCAGTTCACAGATTACTTGTTAACGAATGTGGCGCGCAGTTAACTGTGCAGCCCGCAAAAACACGAATCCAGCCACATTTCCGCCTGAAGCGGCATTATGGTGAGCCCCCGAGAAGAGTAAGGGGCAAGTACAGTGTCGCGTACCAATGCAGCTGCCATAACGGCAGTCATGATTTACATCCTATCGTGCATGGCCATTGACGTGATGGCGGGTCAAATCGGCATGGCATCTTATTACAAACACGGACGGAAGACCGCGAGTGGAGAAAAATTCAATCCGCAGGGGCTTACGGCAGCGCACAGAACACTTCCATTCGGAACCAAAGTAAGGGTGGTGAATGTGAAGAGCGGCAAATCCGTTGTCGTTCGGATCAATGACCGCGGTCCGTTCATTCGCGGTCGGATCATCGATCTTGCCTTCGGGGCAGCGCGGGCGGTGGGGCTACATCGCGCGGGCGTGGCGAAGGTGCGAATCGATATTTTGAAGTAGACGCGAGCTGCGGGTATTTTTCAGCATCGCGTTGCATGCCGAAGCTTTCCGAAGAGCCTCTTGTCAAAGTACGCACGAACACGCCAATCTCCGCTAAGACAAGCGGGGATTGCGAAATATGGGCGGACGTGATGCGCGTTACGATATTCTGTTCGAGCCGGTGAAGATAGGACCGAAAACCGCCCGCAACAGATTTTACCAGGTGCCTCACTGCAACGGCATGGGATGGCGCGACGGCAGTCAGAACGCGACCATGCGCGGTATCAAGGCAGAGGGCGGATGGGCTGTCGTTTGCACCGAGCAAGTCGAGATTCATCCATCGGCAGACGTTGCGCCCTATGTGGAACTGAGGCTGTGGGACGATGAAGACCTGCCGTTGCACGAGCGTATCGTGGAGGCGATTCATGCGCATGGAAGCCTGGCAGGAATCGAGCTTTGCCACAATGGCGCAGCGAGTGCCAATAATTCATCGCGTGAAGTGCCGTTAGGCCCGCATCATCTTCCAACGCCGACTGCGCATAATGAGCCGCTGCAAGCCCGCGCTGTCGACAAAGCAGACCTGAGGGCTATCCGTCAATGGCATCGGAAGGCGGCTCAGAGGGCGCTGAAGGTGGGCTATGATCTGATCTATGTCTATGCAGGCCACGGGCTCACTATGGCACAGTTCCTGTTGTCGCCGTGGACGAACCACCGAACGGACGAGTATGGCGGCTCGCTCACAAATCGCGTGCGCTTCCTGCGCGAACTCATCGAGGATACGAAAGAAGCGGTTGGCGACCGCTGCGCCGTGCCGGTGAGAATAGCGATTGACGAAATGCTGGGAGAGGGCGGGCTCAACCGCGCGGAATTGCAGGATGTCCTAGGACTCATCGGAGAGCTTCCCGACCTGTGGGATTTCTGCATGGGAACATGGCCTCATGATTCGCAAAGTTCACGCTTTGCCGAGGAAGGATTTCAGGAGAAGTTCATCAAAGATCTGAAGGCACTGACATCGAAGCCGGTCGTCGGAGTCGGGCGGTTCACCTCGGTTGATGCAATGGTCAGGCAGATCCGATCGGGGGTCATGGACCTGATCGGCGCTGCCAGACCGTCGATCGCCGATCCTTTTCTACCGAAGAAAATCGAGGACGGCCGCATTGAAGACATTCGCGAGTGTATCGGCTGCAACATATGCGTTACCGGCGATTACCTGATGAGTCCAAGCCGATGCACGCAGAATGCAACTTTCGGCGATGAATGGCGGCGGGGTTGGCATCCGGAGAAATTTGCGAAACGGCAGACTTCGGCGCGCCTGCTGGTGGTCGGGGCTGGACCAGCCGGGCTTGAGGCAGCGCGAGTCGCAGCCATGCGGGGCTATGAGGTTGCACTTGCCGAAGGCGAGAATGAAATAGGCGGGCGGGTGAGCAAGGAGCGCAAGCTGCCCGGCCTATCGCCCTGGGGACGCGTTGCCGACTATCGGGCATATCAATTGTCGCAGCTCGCGAATGTCGAGACATATCGCAACAGCCTGCTTTCGGCGGACGATGTTCTGAGCTTCGGGTTCGAGCATATCGCGTTGGCGACCGGGTCAAGATGGCGTGCTGACAGCGTTGGACGGTTCAATCTGCGCCCGATCCGGATTGCGGCAGACGCGTCAGTCTTTACT
>DATFOT010000528.1:0-2649 GCA_035265265.1 Aestuariivirgaceae bacterium
GCGCCATCGCGGAGGCGAAGGTGCTTGGTGGCCAGAAGATCATACCCATCACGCATGACATCGAAATAGCCTTTACCTATGCGCAGAACTGGCCATTGGGCTCGGCACTCGCGGTGCTGCTGATGGCGGTTGTGGGCGCGCTTGTGCTCACGGTGCTGCGCCGCTTCGACCTCGACGTTTTCCTCGGGCGGAGGTGAGGCATGGAGCCACGCCACCAGAGGCTTCGTCACGCCCTCCTGACGGTGTGGACACTCGCGCTCGTGCTGTTCGTTTATCTGCCGATCATCTGCATCACGCTCGCCTCCCTGACATCGAGCCGCTACTTCCAGTTCCCGATCGCGCGCTGGGGAATCGACTGGTGGGCGAAGACCTTTTCATCGATCGAAATCAGGCAATTGCTCTCGACGTCGATCAGCATCGCACTGGCCGTGACGGTGATTGCCGTGAGCCTGGGCTTTTTCGGCGCGCTCGCCTTTGCCCGCTATAATTGGAAAGGCCGCAGCTGGTATCAGCGGCTGATCCTGCTGCCGATCTTCTTTCCCCAGTCGGTGCTGGGGCTCGCCCTTCTCTTATGGTTCAGTTCGCTGGGCGTTCAGCTCGATTGGAAAACGGCGGTATTCGCGCATCTGGTGTGGATCGTGCCGGTCGTAACCCTCGTTATGGCCATCCAGGTCTATAGTTTCGATCCGGCGCTGGAGGAGGCGGCATTCGACCTCGGCGCGAGCCGCTGGCAGGTGCTGCGCGAGGTCACGCTGCCGGTGCTGTTTCCGGGGATTTTCTCCGGCGCGCTGTTCGCCTTCCTGCTGTCATGGGGCAATTTTCCGCTGTCGCTGTACACCACCGGCGCGGATACCACCGTGCCCGAATATCTTTACGCAAAGATGGTTGCCGGCTACACGCCCGGCGTTCCGGTGCTCGGCACGCTGTCAACCATAGGCGCGGCGATCCTGCTGATCGGGGGATATGGTCTGATCCTGCTGCTCAGGCGCGAGCAGAGCGAGTCGTGAGGGAGAGAAACAATGACGAGTTCGCTTAAGGACAGGTCGGTCGTGGTGACCGGCGGTTCCAAGGGCATCGGCAAGGGCATTGCCCGGGTTTTCGCAAATGCCGGCGCCAAGGTGGTGATCGTGGCGCGCAATCGCGAACAGGCGGCGGCGGCGGCAAAGGAAATCGGGCAGGGCGCGCATGGCATGGCGGGCGATGTAACGAACCTGCGCGACATGGAGGCGGTGGCGAAGGCTGCCGCCGACCGGAACGGCGGCATCGACGTGCTTTGCGCCAATGCCGGCATCTTCCCGCAAGCCAAGCTCGAAGAAATGACCAGCGAGCAGTGGGATGAGGTCATCGGCACCAATCTCAAGGGATGTTTTCACTCGGTGAAGGCCTGTGTTCCCTATCTGAAGTCGTCCGGTCAGGGCAGGGTGGTGCTCACCTCCTCGATCACCGGACCGGTGACGGGCTTTCCGGGCTGGAGCCATTATGGCGCATCGAAATCAGGGCAGCTCGGCTTCATGCACACGGCTTGCATCGAGCTGGCAAAATACGGCATCACGGTGAATGCGGTGATGCCGGGCAACATCATCACCGAGGGGCTGGCGGGACTGGGCAATGACTATCTCAAGACCATGGCGGCCTCGATACCGCTGAAGCGGCTGGGCACGGTCGAAGATATCGGCCATGCAGCGCTTTATTTCGCCTCGAAGGAAGCGGGCTATGTCACCGGCCAGACGATCATCGTGGACGGCGGGCAGATCCTGCCGGAGTCGCTCGAGGCTTTGGCCCAGGCCTGATGGCTACACCGATATGGCTGAGCGAAAGGCGCGCGGACTGCGGCCGGTCCAGCGCCGGAAAGCGCGGCTGAACGCCGACAATTCGGAATAGCCGAGAAGGAGCGCGATTTCGGAGAGCGGCAATTGGCGCTGCTTCATATAGGAAATGGCCAAGTCGCGGCGGACATCTTCGAGCAGAGATTTGAAGCTGATGCTGTGCATCGAGAATTCGCGCATGAGAACCGCCATCGGCAGACGAATCTCATCGGCAATATCCTCGAGCGACAAAGATCCCTGGCCGAGCCGGGCGCGGATCGCGGTTCGAACCCGGTCGAGCAGGCCCATTTCGGCTGGACTGCGGTCGCTCAGCTGCATCAGGCACATGCGCATCATGTCCATGAGCCGCGGGTCCTGGGCAGGCATCGGACGGGTGAGAATCTCCGGGCGGAAGAGCAGGGCATTGGTCGGCTGGCTGAAATAGACCGGCGCATCGAAAGCAAGCTCATGCTCGCGCGCCTCGAGGGGCTTCGGGTGCTCGAAATGAACTTCCTCGGGCGACCAGCGGGAGCCGCAGCATTCGCGCATGAGATTGAGAAACATGCCAAGCGACAGCTCCGCATCCTGGCGGCGCTCCACGATGGCCGGAGCCTCGATTCGATATTCCAGGCGCATGAGATCGTTGTCGCCGGCGATGAGATTCATGCGCGAGCATTCCTGATGATAAGCAAATAGCTCGACGAAATTCTCAAGCGCGCTGCCGAGAGTGGGCGCAGAGACGGCGGCGTAACCCCAGAAGCCGAGATCGCGCGGCTGAAACTGGTGGCCAAACCACAGTCCGAAATTGCCGTGCCGTGTCTGTCGTGCCGATTGTTCGAACAGG
>DATFOT010000529.1:0-3590 GCA_035265265.1 Aestuariivirgaceae bacterium
AGACCTCCACCGATTCAGCCCTTGCCGGCGCCTATGGCAAATACCGGTGGGGCGGCTTCTATGGCGATGGCATCGTGAAATACGAGCATCACTGGGCGGATTTCAGCGGTGCCGCCACGGATGATGAGCAGACAGCTTTCGGTCTCGATCTGTTTGGCCTGTCGCTGGAAACCGGCTATCGCTTCACGGGACGATATTTCTACGTCCAGCCGCACGCCGGCGTTGATTATGTTCATGCCAAGGGCGATTCCTTCGAAGATGCGTCAGGAGCCACGGTCAAGCTGAGCGACGGCAATAGTCTCGCGGGCGAGGTCGGCGCACGTGTGGGTACGCCACTGCCGCATGGCGAGCTTTATCTCGATGCGGGCGTCGCCCATGAATTTTTGGGTGAAATGCAGGCGGATGTATCGGGCCTCACCTTCAGCAATGATCTTCCGGGAACTGTCGGCCTGGTGTCTGCCGGACTGACCACGAGAGCGGCGGAGGATACGTTGCTCTTGACGCTTGAGACCGGTTACGCAAAAGGCCCGGAGGCTGAGGAATTCACCGCAACCGGCAATTTCTGGATCAAGTTCTAGGACTTGCGCTGCGCACGCCAGAAAAGATTCACCATGCCGTAACCCCGCGACGTTCACGGAAAGTTGGCGTCGCGGCATTTGGCGGGCTGTGCTACATTGGGCGTGGTGAGAAAAGGAACAGCAGGCCGGTGTTTACAGTCGACGCCGGATCAAGCGGTTCCATAAATTGAGGAGTCGAGATGGCGCAAGAAAAGCCACAAAATCTCCAGGATACGTTTTTAAATCATGTCAGAAAAAACAAGGTTGCGGTCACGGTGTTTCTCGTAAACGGGGTAAAGCTGCAAGGCATCATTACGTGGTTCGATAATTTCTGCGTCCTTCTGCGCCGCGACGGCCTGTCGCAACTCGTCTACAAACACGCCATATCCACCATCATGCCCGGCATGCCGATCAGTCTCTTCGAAGACGAGGCCGGAGCGAATGAAACCTGAACCATTGCTGGCCGTTTAGCAGGTGGGGGTGTGTGCTACAGGCATGAATGCGCATGAGTGAAACCCGCGTCCGCGCGATCGTCGTGCATGTCGAGCTGAAAAGGCGAGGCGGAAATTCGCAGGCGCCCCGCGCTTCCCTTCGCAGCCCCGAAGCGAGGCTCGAAGAAGCGCGAAGTCTTGCCCTTGCGGTCGGTCTTGAGGTCACCGAAGCGTTCACCGCGACCCTTGCCGACCCCAATCCCCGCACGCTCTTGGGAAGCGGCAAGGTGCATGCCATTACAGAACTGGTGGAGCGCTCCGATGCAGAGCTCGTCATCGTCGATGGGCAACTCTCCCCGGTGCAACAGCGCAATCTGGAGAAAGCCTGGAAAGCAAAGGTGCTCGACCGGACCGGGTTGATCCTCGAAATCTTCGGGGAGCGCGCGCAAACACGGGAAGGTTCGCTGCAGGTCGAGCTGGCCCATCTCCAATATCAAAAGAGCCGGCTGGTGCGGTCGTGGACCCATCTGGAGCGACAGCGCGGCGGCTTCGGGTTTCTAGGAGGTCCCGGCGAATCGCAGCTTGAGATCGACCGCCGCCTCATCCAGCAGCGTATCGGACGCATCGAGGGAGAACTGGAAACCGTCAAGCGGACCCGGTCGCTACATCGGCAGAGCAGGGCGCGGGTACCTTATCCGGTGGTGGCACTGGTCGGCTATACCAATGCCGGCAAGTCCACGTTGTTCAACCGGCTGACAAACAGCGGCGTCCTGGCGAAAGACATGGTGTTCGCCACGCTTGATCCGACCATGCGCGAGGTCACTCTGCCGCAGGGCCGGAAGATCATCCTCTCCGACACCGTCGGCTTCATATCGGACCTCCCGACAATGCTCGTGGCGGCATTCCGGGCAACGCTGGAGGAAGTTCTCTCCGCCGATCTCATTCTGCATGTACGCGACATCAGCCATGAAGACAGCGAGGCGCAAGCCGGCGATGTCGAGAGCGTTCTGGCCGAGCTCGGCCTCGACGAGCTTCGTCGGCGCCATGTCCTCGAAGTGTGGAACAAAATCGATCTCGTCGACGAGGAAGAGCGCCGGCAGGCACTGGCGTCGCTGTCACGGCGGCGCGATAATGTGGTGCTCATATCGTCGGTCACGGGCGAGGGGCTCGATACACTGCTCAACCACATCGACCGTCGGCTTGCAGCCGCATCGGTGATGTTCGAAATCGAACTTGGTTCGGAGCAGGGGCAGGAGCTGAACTGGCTTTATTCACGCGGCGAGATCCTGTCACGCCATGATGACGAGCATGGACTCGTTCGTTTGCGGGTTCGGTTCGATCCCGCCGTTGCACCTCTTGCCCGTGCCCGTCTCGGCGACAGGCTGAAAACCATCGGCGATGTTTTGAGGCCGGCGGCCGAATAGGTCAAGAATCCGGCTTCAACTCATGCCGCTTCGCCTCGTCCCACAAATCATCCAGTTCCTGCAGGCTCGACTCTTCGGGGCTTTTGCCTGCGGCATGCAGAGCATGTTCAATATAGGCAAAGCGGCGAGTGAATTTCGCATTGGCACCGCGGAGCGCCGCTTCCGGATCGATATCGAGATGGCGGGCAAGATTGACCGCGGCAAAGAGCATGTCGCCGAATTCCTCCTGCTGCCCCGCGCTCGGCGCCGCGCGGAGCTCTGCAGCCTCCTCAAAAATTTTTTCGATGACATCCTCGCTCGACGGCCAGTCGAAGCCGACGCGCGCGGCCTTGGCCTGAAGCTTCAGAGCGCGAGTCAGCGCGGGCAGGGCGGTGGGCACCCCTTCCAGGGCGGATGATCGATCAGCCCCCTGCTCCGGCTTTTCCGTCGCCTTCATCGTTTCCCAGAAGCTCTTTGCCGCTCCTGCCGAACGCGCCTTCTCATCGCCGAACACGTGGGGATGACGGCGCACCATCTTGCGGCAGATGGCCTCTACGACATCGTCGAATGCAAAAGCCCGTTGCTCGGCTGCCATCTGCGCGTGGTAGACCACCTGGAGAAGAAGATCGCCGAGCTCCTGGACGAGCCCGGCCATGTCCTTGCGCTCGATCGCGTCGGCGACCTCATAGGCTTCTTCGATCGTGTAGGGAGCGATCGTATCGAAGTTCTGCTCAAGGTCCCAGGGACAGCCGCCTTGGGGCTCGCGCAGGGCACGCATGATACGCAGAAGGGTCGTGATGGACCGGAAGTCGGCGGTTGCGGGGTCGAAGGGCTGCGCGCTCATCGGAAGGACCTGGCCTCGTTCGCATAATATATATTATGGAAGATTTCTACGGGATCGCAGGGGACTGAGATTTTTGTAAAATTGCGATCATTCGAACAGGTCTTAGTGCCAGCAATCATGTTTGGCTACCGAAGGAGCTGCTGTTTCGGCCAAACTGGCGCCTTGCACGTCGGCTTACGTTCGAAGGACTGCGGGCCCGGCGGATAATCCTGCCACAGGCAGTCGTACCAATATGGCGTCTCCCTGGCCCAGCGGCTGTCCTTGAACATCGTCTTGAGTATGCCGACGGTTGCCTGGGTGTAGATCCGGTGGCTGCCTGCCCAATTGCAGCCGTAACGCGCTGCCTGCAGGCTCA
>DATFOT010000530.1:0-8872 GCA_035265265.1 Aestuariivirgaceae bacterium
CTTCCTTTGGGATCGTGTATTTGATGGTCTTGCCCTTGCCCTTGGCCCAGACGGCGACCGCTTCCCAGCCTATCGCGCTGGCGGAAACCTCGTTGCGAGCAAAGGCATCGGCCATGTCGCCATAAGAGGCGAAGAAGGCGCGGGCCTGGTTTTTCTTGATGTCGATGAGCGTGTCGATGACCTTCTTGAGCTCCTCGCGGGTAAGCAAAGTGCCCGTCGGCTTGCCGGTGACGACGGTGCCCCAGACCAGAAGATTGCCGAGAGGATCGTCCACCATGGCGACCTTGCCCTTGAACTCGGGCTTCATGAGATCCATCCAGCTTTCTGGCGGCGTCGGCACCTGTTCGGGATCGTACATCAGGGGCAGCGAGCCCCAGTTCCACGGCACGCCATAGAGCTTGCCATCCTTGCTGATGGCCTCGTGAGAGGTGAACTCAGGGATGAGATCGGAAAATTGCTCGATCTTGGAGGGATCGAGCGGCTCGAGCAGCCCGCCTTCGGCCATGAGCGGCAGATAACCGAAGTACATGGTGATGAGGTCGGTCTTGCCGGTGCCGCCAGCCTGGAGCTTGGTGATGATCTCTTCATTGGAAGAAATGAAGGTCGGCTGAAAATCGATGTCGTTGTCCTTCAGAAAGGTGCCGGCCTTGATCGGTGTTTCATACCCCTGCCAGCCCATCCAGGTCATGGTGGTGGCGGCCCTGGCATGCCTTGGCATAAGTCCGGTTGCCGCAAGAGCGCCGACCATGGCAGCGCCTTGCAACAGGCCGCGCCGGGACAAGGACGAAAGCCGCGAGAGTTCGGTCGCAGCGTCAAGAGAGGTTTTCGAGTCGCTCATGGGGGGCCCTGTTCTTGGTGTTTCGCTCCAGTGGCCGATGTTTTCATTGTTATGAGGGGATCGGCTGCACTCCTGGGGGGATTAAACCAGCGAAGCCATAGCCGGTCAAGAATGGCAGCGTCACCGCAATGCGGCCAGCGCCTTCATGAAAAAGTCATCGGTCCCGAAGTTGCCCGATTTGAGGGCCAGCGCCAGGTGAGGCGTCGAGGTCGAGAAGGTGATCGGAATTCCAGGATCGATCTGGCGGCCGATCCGCAGAGCTGGAATTCTCAAAGATGCCACGACTGCTCCCGAGGTCTCGCCGCCGGCGATCACCAGCCGCCTAACGCCCTTGCTTACCAGTGCTCTCGCGATTTCTGCCATCGCCTCCTCGACGAGAGCACCGGCGCGACCGCGTCCAAGCCGCGCCTGGACCTGGGCGACCTCGTCTGAAGGGGCAGAGGCGTAAAGCAAAACGGGCTCCCGCGGCAGTTTGGATACGGCCCAGTCCAGAGCGCGCGTGATTTCATCCCGAGAATTTCTTTCAAGAGCGAGCGGATCGAGCTTGAACGCCGCATGGCGTATTTTCATATGCTCCACCTGGCGCAGCGTAGCGGCCGAGCAGCTGCCGGCAAGCACAGCCGCCGCGCCGCCGGCTGCTGGCAGATCTTCGATTTCGGAACGCGGGGCCAACAGCCCTTTTTTGCGGAAATTCTCGGGCAGGCCGAGTGCTGCCCCCGAGCCGCCGGTCAGGAGCGCAAGGTCCCCACAGGCTTCGCCGAGCGCGAGAAGGTCGGCATCTTCGATAGCATCAACCACAGCATAGGTATGACCATCGCGGCGCAATCGAGCGAATGCCGCTTGGATCGCGGCGGGGCCCTGCCGGACGATCGACCAGGGCACGAGCCCGACAGGCGCCCTGGTCTGCGCTCCCATCACGCGTAAAAGATTGGGATCGGTCATCGGCGTCAGCGGATGATGCCGCATGGCCGAGTCGGAGAGCAATTCGGCGCCGACAAAGAGATGTCCCTGGTAGACCGTGCGCTTGTTTTGCGGAAATGCCGGGCAGACGATCGTGAAATTCGCGCCAAGCTCGGCCAGAAGCGCATCGGCCACGGGTCCAATGTTGCCCTCGGGGGTCGAATCGAAGGTCGAGCAATATTTGAAATAGATTTGGCGGGCACCATTGGCGCGCAGCCAGCGGCAGGCGGCGAGCGACTGCGCGACAGCGTCGGCCTTCGGCGCGGTGCGCGATTTGAGGGCGACGACGATGGCGTCGGCGCCGGTAAAACTCTCGCCTGCCGTGGGCGGGCCAATTGCCTGGATGGTCCGCATGCCGCCGCGCACGAGAGTGCCGGCGAGATCGGTGGCCCCGGTGAAGTCGTCGGCGATGCAGCCGAGCAGCAGTTGCTCAGGCATCGGCCGTGAGCCGGGCCACCGCATAGGGGCCAAGCTCCAGGGTCGACACTTTCCTCAGCGGCTTGCCATCCTTCGCAAGGAAGGAGGGATCGCGCGTTGCCCTTTCGAAGGAGGCCTCATCGAGCATTTGCAGACGGGCGCCCCCGTCAAATCCGGCGATCTTCACCATGCGCTTGTCGCCGGTCAGATTGGCGAGCCACAACACCTGATGTTTTCCCTTGCCATAGGCAAGCGCTGCCAAGCCCCCGGCGTCCGTCGAAACTTCGCGCAATTTGCTGCCGCGCGCGGCAGCCAGCAAGGCGAGCACGTGATACAGCGGATAGATTGCCGCGCCGTTCAGCGAATCAAAATAGGGCTGCTTGTGGCGGCCGCGCCGGTAAATCATTCCGGTCGGCCCGGTCGCTGCGGCGGCGCTCACCTGCTCGACACCGCTATAAGCAAGTGCTGCCACATAGCCCAGCGTCCATGCTGCACCAAACAGGCCGCGATGGCGCGGATCATTGTCGGCGAGGCAAACCCGGAGGTCGCCGGGATTGCTCGCAGTTGAAGCACCATAGGGATTGAGACGGGCGGGAATGGTGCTGGGTCCAATGTGATAGGCCTTCTTCCGGCCGATAAGCGCGCGCGTCGACTGCACGACGGAGGGAAGCGCTTCGAGAGTTTCCATTACCGAGACATCGTCGGCCGCGTGAACGATCGGACAGGTCGTGTGGGTGACGAAGTCCAGAAGCTCGGCTGGCGGGCGCTTGCGGTTGAGCTCGGTAAAGAAGGAGAACATTCCGCCGCCGAGCGCGGCGCCCGGAAATGCGGTTCTGGCAGCACTATAGATTTTTTCCGGAGGCGGCGCATCGCCGGCCGCACTTCCTGGGAGTATGGCCTTGAGGTCGCACGCCGGAGACACAGCAACGGCCACGGGCTCGAGACCGCTGCCGTCAAGCGCACGCACAACCGGCTCGAGTTCGACAGATGGGTCGGTCCGCCCGGGAACTAGGATTTCGAGGCTCACCGGCACGCCCGTTTCCTCGGATAGCTTGCGGTAGGTTCGGGCAAGATCGGTCAGGTCTGAAGCGGCGGCATCGATCTCACAGAGCAGCCGACCCGGGGCGGCGTTTTTCAGGAGATCAGCTTGCGCAAGAGCATGCTCGGCTTCCGCGGCAGAGACAGCAATGGCGATATCGGGCACGCTTCCGGCAGTGCGCCCGAGACTGACGATTGCCGGCCGCGCGGCACCGCCCTTTTTCGGACGCGGCAATTTGCTGGAAAAAGTCAAGGTCACGGACTGGGTGAATGCTTTGTCCTTCGGCAAGGTGTAAGGCCAAGGCAAGGCCAGCGGACGGACATAGGTCTTGAACGATGCATCGGTCCAATTGCGGTGATCTTCGGTCTCGAAGGCATCGCCTTCCATGCGGACCGTTGCAGACACGCCCGGGGAGACTTGGTGGCTCATCGCACGCACGTTCAGGAAAGGCTGGACCGGATCGATGAGCGCTGGAAATTTGTCCTTCCGCCGTTTGCCGTCGACATGCTCAATCTCGACGGGCGCTCCAGCGACACCTTTGAGCGGATGCAGAACGACGAAACCGGTGCGGTTCGTCGGGAAGTCGCTCTCCGGTGTCGCTGTGGCGGTGAAGGAGAGCGTGCCCTCGGCCCTTGCGGAAATCTCGGCATGATAGGCAAGCGCGCGGCCTGGCTCACCGCAGCTCGCATCATAGGTCACAATGAAGCCCTTCGGCGTTTGACGGATTTTCTGGTTGCGGATTGAAGGCGTATAGGTGCCCCAATTCTCGTCGCGAACGAGAAAAGCAATGGCGCGGAGAACTTCGACGTCGTCCAGGCGGATATAGCGCAGAGCACCATTGTCGAGAATAGCCGTAATCGGCCCGGCACGAAGCGCCCTGCCCTTCTTCTCCTGAAGCTCCGTGCCAAACAGCTTGACCGCTCGTTTCGGCTTGTTCGATGCCATGGTTCCTCCAGATCCTCTAAATGACGCGGTGGGTTTCGGGGTCGATGATCACGGCGCGGTTCATATCGAGATCGACATCGATCATTTCGCCCGGCCCGTGCACATCATGCGAATCGAGTTCCGCAACTACGGGCACGGCTCCAATAGGAAAAGTGATGTAAGCACGCGAGCCCGTCGGCTGCACGAGCTCCACTTTCACGTTAATTCGAGCATGGCCGGCGCGCATGGCCGGGCCCGTGCCACGGCTGATATGTTGCGGCCGAATTCCCAGGAGAAGGTCGCGCTTCTTCGAGGTGAGGTCGAAGTCGCGAGGGACCATAACGCTCAGTTCGCCCGGCAGACGAAGTTGCCATTTGTCGCGAGAGCCGAAAAGTTTCGCCGGAATGAAGTTCATTCTCGGCGAACCCAGGAAGCCAGCGACGAAGTGCGTGGCAGGGCGCTCGTAAAGCTCCAGCGGCGTTCCCGCCTGCTCGATCAGGCCGTCGCGCAGCAGGACGATCCTATCGGCAAGCGTCATGGCTTCGATCTGGTCGTGCGTGACGTAGATCATCGTCGTGCCCAGCTCCTGATGCAGCCGCTTGATCTCACTGCGCATCTCATCGCGCAATTGCGCGTCGAGATTGCTCAAGGGCTCGTCGAAGAGGAACATCTTGGCATTACGAACAATGGCGCGGCCGATCGCCACCCGCTGGCGCTGGCCGCCGGAGAGCTGGCGCGGCAGACGTTCGAGCAAGGGCTGAATTCCGAGCATCGTCGCGGCGCGGCGCACCCGTCCGTCGATTTGATCGCGCGGCGTCTTGCGGGCGCGCAGGCCGAAGGCGATGTTCTCATAGACGCTCATGTAGGGATAAAGCGCGTAATTCTGGAACACCATGGCGATATCGCGGTCGCGCGGGCGGACGTGATTGACAATGCGGCCGCCGATCTCGACAGTGCCCTTGTCGGCTTGCTCAAGGCCGGCGATAGTGCGAAGAAGCGTGGACTTGCCGCAGCCCGACGGCCCCACCAGAACGGTGAACTCGCCCGAAGGGACCGCCAGGTCTATGCCGCGCACGGCGTGCACCCCGCCCGTGTAATGCTTGTGCAAGCCGGTGATCTTCAGATCGGACATGGGTTCAGCCTAACCCTTCACCGCGCCCATGGAAATGCCGCGCACGAGATAGCGCTGCATGGTAGCCACGGCAACAAAGACCGGGATCGTGCCCAGCACCGACATTGCAGCGATTTTCGCCCAGAAATTCGACTGGCCGCCGAAATAATGCGTCACCTGAACGGTGTATGTGATGACCTCGGTGCGGGTGAGCACGAGAGCGAAAAGGAACTCATTCCAGGCGAAGACGAAGGTGAAAACCGCAGTCGCAAAGAGGCCGGTGCGGGCCATCGGAAAAACCACCTTCCACAAAACCGCCCAGCGGCCGCAGCCGTCGACGAGCGCACTTTCCTCGAGCTCGAGCGGAATATCCTCAATGTAGCCGCGCATCATCCATATGACATAGGGCAAGTTGAACGCCGTATAGAGAAGTATGAGACCATGATAGCTGTCGACCCAGCCGAAAAATACGTAGAGGAGAAAAATCGGAAAGACGATGGCCACCGGCGGCATCATGCGCTGGGAAATAATCCACACCGCCAAATTCTCCCCACCCGTCTTGAAACGAACGAGGCTGTATGCGGCCAAGGTGCCGATGATCATGGCAAGGATGGTGCTGGCGCCGGCGAGCACGAGGCTGTTCCACACGGTGACGGCGTCGCCGTCCCTGAACAAGACGCGGTAATTGGCGAATTGCAGGTTTTTTGGATACCAGACAGGCGGAAAGGCGAAGATTTCCTCCGGCGTCTTGAGCGATATGATGAACAGCCAGTAGATCGGGAAGAGGAAGATTACCGTAAGCAGCAAAGCGGCAAGGTAACGCAGCGACAGTCTCACTCCCGGACGGCGAAAGACGGGCATCGCTGCGCTCACTTCGCCAACCCCATGCGCCTGATGGCCCAGACCACGATGATCGTAAGGATGGCGATGACCAGGAAGGCGATCGCCGTGGTATAGCTCGTCTCAAATTGCTGGAACCCCTGGATATAGGTGTAAATGGAGATCGTCTCCGTTATGGTGCCGGGACCACCGCCGGTCAGCGCCCATATGATGTCGAAGATGCGCACCAGATCGAGACCACGGATGAGGATGGCAACGGCCATGACGGGCCAGATCTGAGGAAGCACGATCCTGACGAGGGTACGCCAGTAACCCGCGCCGTCGATCTCGGCGGCCTCAGTCAGCGATCGGTCGACGTTGGACAACGCTGCGAGCAGGATAAGGAACATGAAAGGAGTCCATTGCCAGATTTCGCAGAAGATGATCGCCGGGTAGACGAGATCGGGGTTGACTGTCCACAGAAGGGTTACCGGTTTGCCGGCGAACCAGCCGACAATCTGGTTTATCGGACCATAGCGGTTGTCGAGCATGAGGCGCCACATGGCACCCGCGACGATCGGAGAAATAATAGTTGGAAGAACGAGAAGGGAGACGAAGAACTGCCGGCCCGGCATGCGTTCCAAAAACAGCTGCGCCATCGCCAAGCCGAGGATCAGTTCGAGAGGGAGCGCGATCACGGTAATGACGGCGGTATGAAGCAGGGATTCCCACAGCCGGTGATCGCGAAACAGCTGGGCGTAGTTGGCGAGACCGGCAAAAGACGTATCGGCCTCCAGCATGGTGAGGCGCTGAAAGCTGACGATCAGCGAGTAGACGAGAGGAAAAAGCCCGATCAGCAGGAGCAGGAAGATCGCCGGTGCAATCAGCCAGTATTTGAAAAAGCGATCGGGAGCGGCAAGCGCGCCGGACGGAGCGCCCGGTTCCATCGCCGCTGATGTCATACTGGCGTTCATGCACAGATGCCGAGCCTGGAACAGCCGCCGCCTCGTCCAACCGGGGACGAAGCGGCAATGGGTCGGTGCACTCTATTTCGGATAGGCGCCGGACTTCGAAGCCCAGCCCTCATAAACCGCCTTCTGCTTGTCGACGCCAATCTTCTCGGTTATCGCATCCCAATCCGCCGCGGCCTGATCGAGGATGGCCTTGGGGTCTTCGCCGGCCCAGAGCTTGCTGATCGACTGGCGCAGAACCTCTTCATATTTGTCGGTCTGCAGGAGCGAAAGATCGAGAAGACCGGTCTCGGCTCCCTGCTTCAGGGCTGCCAGGTATTCCTTCGCGTCGGGCCATTTGTTCTGGTATTCCGCACTGGCGAAATGAGAGTCGCGGAATGGATCGCGAAGCGCATAGGGCAGCTGCACGCGTTGAAGGCTCACGTCCTCGCTGTTCAGCCATTGAATGAACAGATAGGCGGCATCCTTATTCTTGCTCGTCGATGCCACGGCGAGAGCGAAGCCCGCCGCCAACTCGGGGTGCCCGCCCGGCGGAAGCGCGTAGCCGACCTTGCCGGCGATCGTCGATTTCGGCACCCAGCTCAGCACCTCCTGTTCCGTGCCGTAGCCGGCGGCCCAGCGACCATAAGGAGGCCAGGAGATGGTCATCGCCGTCTGGCCCGAAAGGAAAGCGGCAAGATTCTCCACGAAACCGAATTGCTCGACGCCCGGCGGCATGAATTTGTTGTCGTCGCGCATGCCGGTGAGCACTTTCACGCCGACGTCGCTGTTGATCGTCGCCTTCATCGTTGCAGGATCGAAGAACTTCCCGCCTTCGTTGCGAAAGCGCTCCTGAAACATGTAAATCGCGTAAGGAGGCTGACGGAAGAACGCCGCACCATAGGTGTTGGGCGCCAGCTTGTCGGTCAAGAACTGGCCGATTTCAGCGAATTCCTTCCAGGTTTTCGGCGGCGCAAGATCGTAACCGAGCTTGGCCTTGAACTCCTCCTTCATCTTTGGATCGCCGAAAATATCCTTGCGATAGTAGAGAACAAAAACATCGCCATCATCGGGGAAGGCGTAGATCTTGCCATCGACCATCATCTGGTTGTCGCGATAGGTCGGTGCGATTTTTTGCAGCTCGTCTCGGAACTTGTATTTGTCGACAAAGGGGTCAAGCACTTCCAGGGCGCCGGCCTGCGCCAAATCGGGCATCCATGCAGGTATGACGTTCAAGGCGTCATAGGCGCCGGTGCCGGCACGGTATTCCTGCATGATCTTGGTGAACATCTCGGCGGTTTGCACCTCGACGACCTTGACCTTGATACCGGTAAGCTCTTCCCACTTTGGACCGGAGAAATTCAGCGGATCGAGCGCCTGGAGACCGGCCTCCCAGACGATGGTGACGGTGCTTCCCTTGTATTTCTGCGCCTCGCGCACGGCAATTTCCGCCGCGGTCTCGGCCATTGCAGTGGCAGCCCATGTCATCGCCAGAGCGGCGAGGGCACCCACCCAAGACAGCTTCCTTATCGAACTCATACTCTTACCTCCCATTGCGGCGAACACCTGTGAAGGGCGATCACCCTGTGACATCCGCCGCGCGCCCGAAGTGCTGCGGCAGAATCTCTTCTCGCCACCCGCGTTATGCGCGCGCACGGCCGGCATGGGCCTTGAGACGCGCCTGGAACCGCGGATCATCGAGAACTTTTCGGTTGACCACGCCGCGCGGTATGCGGCCGTGCTGAATATCGATCACCGCCTTCACATCGGCGGCACCATTGCCGGCAAAACACTGGTCCGTCCAGCACAGGGCG
>DATFOT010000531.1:0-4351 GCA_035265265.1 Aestuariivirgaceae bacterium
GATCCATCGTCCCCGCCAGGCAAATGCCTGCCGCGCCCAACGGCAGCAACAGCCGATCTTCGCTCGGCCCGCCTCTGACGGATACGCCGAACGACGCGCCGGTATTGGTCAGAACTCCGCAATTTTTAGATTGCTGCTCACGAAAAGCGCGTGCTGCTTTCGGGCTAGGCGCACAATAACGGCGAGCTCTTGCGGGAAGCTGACGCTCGCCTGCCCACCCGATGAGATTAAGTCCGGCATTCGACTCGGAGTTATTCTACCCCAAGGTGGCCAGCAGACGCCCTGCCGACTTTACGTCCGCCGTGTCCTGCGCTTCTATAAACTGCTCGAACAACGGCTGTAGAAGAGCTTTCGCCGCTTCGCGTCGACCCTGTGCTGACCAAAGCGCCGCCAGATCGGTGGCAGTGCGCAATTCCCAGCTTCGGGCTCCCTGGCGGTGGCCCCATTCGAGTGACTGAACAAAAAGGAGTTCCGCCATAGATTGCGACGTTGAGAGAAGAACGGAGCCTTTCGCCCTCAGCAACTCCGGCATGTACAGGAGATCTCCGTTTGCCTCCGCGAGTGCAATTGTCTCGTCAATGAGGACAAGGGCCTCCGGGAGCCGGCCAATAGCCGCCAAGCCGAGTACGAGGGCGACGTTGAAGCCTGTTGTCAGAAGCTCATAACGCAGCGCATGGAGTTCCCCCAAGCAGGCTTCTAGGCTAACGACGCCCCGCTGAGCGTCACCTCGCCGGATAGCCAGCTCTCCTTGGAACCCGCGTCCCGCCGCAAGGTAGGGGGCCAATGAATGCGCTTCGGCATTGGATATGAACCAATGAACATGCTCCTCAGCGGCTGCAAGATCGCCGGCCCACAAAAACACCGAAATGGCCCAGTTCAAAGCGATCGACACAATCACGGGATGATCCGTCCGAGCGGCCTCTCGGACTGTCCGACGCGCGCGGTGCAGGGCCTGAGCCGGATGCCCCTGCAGCCACAACGTTCTGGCGAGCGCAACACCGGCGGTACGATGCCGGGACCTGCCCTGGTCGAAGCCAAGCAAAATCGTGCCGCTGCTCTGGAAGACCGGATCGTGCTGCGTCGCTGCCTCAAGCTCGACTCGGGCACCGCTCAAATCTCCTAGGTGATGCAGTGAGATGCCCAGAAGGCAACGGGCCAGGGCGATAGTCGCTGGATCCCGAGTGATATCGGCCACGGCGCCGCTACGGCGCGCGTAGTCGATCGTGCTTTGATACCGTCCCTTGCGGTGATGGAACATGTGCAGCATGCCTAGCAGCTGCACTTGATTGACAGAGTCCATGCGTTCTTCGGCAAGCTCAAGGCTTCTCCCGAAGGCTTGTTGCACCTCTTCGATTTCGCCGCGCGTGTACATCAATGACATTCCGCGCGCTGCTTGCAGATGCATTTCCTCCCGCGTCGTACTGCTGTCGCTACCCAATGCGAGTAACGCTCTTTCCGACCAGCGGTGACATTCGTTCAGCAGAGACATCGCCAAGAAGAACGGAGCGGCGACGGAAGCAATTGCAATTCCGGTGTCAATGTTCCCTGCGGACCCAAATGACCATTCAAGTAAGGCACGAACATTACCCACCTCGCCAAGATGGCGTACCCGTTCCACCGCGTTCGTGACACGCGACAGCTCCGGCTGGATCTGCTCCAGCCAGCGCTGGTAATACGTTGCGCAGCGCGCAGAGACATGGGCGAGCTCCGCTTCCGAAAGACTGATTCCCAAGGCGTAAGCTCGCGTCGTATCGAGCAGTTGGTAGCGCATCATCGCGCCGCTAGGACGGGTCGCAATCATGGATTTGGCGACAAGACTGTCGACAGCGGCGATGACGAGAGCTTCCTCGATTGCCTCGCTGGTTACGACTGCCACCGCTGCCTCAAGCGTAAATTGTCCAACGAATATGGCCAGTCGACGCAGCACCAGGCGCTCCGATTCGGATAGGAGCTCGTAACTCCAGTCCAGAGTTGCCCGGAGCGTCTTCTGACGTGGCGGAGCGGTGCGTTGGCCAACCCACAGCAAGCTGAGGCGCTGGTCGAGAAGCTCGGCAGTTCGGTGAAGGCCGTACCCCTCCACACGTCCCGCCGCCAACTCGATCGCTAGCGCCAACCCGTCAAGCTTGCGGCAAATACGTGCGACGGTCGGGGCGTCGGCGTCCTGAAATTCTAGTCGGGAACCCCGCGCCGCAGCCCGCTCGACGAACAGCTGGACCGCTGGGAACGTCAGAGCAGCTGCGGCCGTGAGCCCCACATCAGACGGCGGAAAGCTCAAGGGCAGGAGCCTGTGAACCTGCTCACCTTCCACTCTGAGGGCCTCACGGCTGGTCGCCAGGATGTAAGCCTCGGGCGCGCCCGCGAATATCCGGTCCGCCAGACGGGCAGTTGCTTCGACTACGTGTTCGCAGCTGTCGAGGATCAGAACGACCCTTTTGCCGCGCAGGTATGCAACTATGCTTGGAGTGGGATCCTCCGACTGAACTGATAAGCCGAGCATCGAGGCGACTGACGTGGGCACCAAGTCAGGATCGCTGAGGGTTGCAAGGTCAATAAAGAGAACGGCGCCCGCGAAGGCGTCCCGCAAGTCGTGCCCCATGCTAACGGCGACGGTGGTCTTCCCGACTCCACCGGGCCCCACGATTGTCACGAAACGGAACTTGTGAAGCTCCGAGATCAGATCGAGCATTGTATCCGCACGCCCAATCATTCGGGTGAGGCGGGCAGGAAGATTGGGGTTCGGGACAATCGCTGAGAAAGGCGCGCCGTTCACGTCACTGGACAACAGGGAAATCGGCGCGACGAAGCAATATCCCCTTGCCGGGAGCGTTGCTACGTAACGTGCGCCGTCCTTGCGGTCGCCTAGCGCCTTGCGCAGGGCAGCGACGTGAAATCGCAGGCTGCCTTCTTCAACAGTGACATCTGGCCACACCCGAGCCATCAGCTCGCGCTTGCTGAAAACCGCGTTGGGCCGAGACACCAACGTGATCAATACATCCAGCGTTCGGCCCCCTAACTCGATGGCCGCACCATCTTTCATCAGAAGCCGCTGCGTCGGGACGAGCGTGAAAGGACCAAACGCTACGGCATCCGTTATCGAAGAACGCAGGGCCATGGATCGCTGCCCAACTGCCGTGAAGACCGTCGCTCCACCTGCTTACGTCATTCGGCTGCGAACAGCTACTGGGCAGAGTTGCACCCGTGACTGTCAGCTCGCTTCTCATGGCATCAAGGTTCCGTAGCGGGCGCTTCTAGGCTACGCTCTGTAGATCGCCGGCCAGGATCACTTCGATGGAACAGTCTTCGTTCACGCGACGGCGCTGGCTTGCAACGGCGCTCACGTCCGCGGCGGCTATCAATCTCCGCCCCACACGTCTCGCTGCGCAAAGCACAAAATCTATCAAGATCGGCTTCAGTGAATCTCTAACCGGGGGCTTGGCGGGAAGCGGCAAACAGGCGCTTCTGACTAAGCAGATCTGGCGCGACGAGGTGAATGCGGCCGGCGGCCTGCTCGGCCGGAAGATCGAGCTCGTCTATTACGATGACCAGAGCAGCCCGTCGCAGGCGCCTGGGATCTATACCAAGTTGCTCGATGTAGACAAAGTGGATGTTGTGCTCGGGAACGGCACGAATGTCACGGCCGCTGTGATGTCAGGAGTGATTCAACGGAACAAGCTGATCCTGACGCCGTTCGCGCTGGCGGTGAACGCCACTTTCAAGTACCCGCGCTATTTTCAGACAATGCCCTATGGGCCGAACGGAAAAGAGCAGTTCGGGGCCGGGTTTTTCGGAGCCGCCATGACACTGGATCCCAAGCCGCAGAGCACCGCTCTTGTGGGAGCTGATGCGGAGTTCGCGATTAACGCACTCGAGGGCGCCCGAACCGTTGCCAAGCGACTTGGTCTTCGGGTCGTCTACGATCGCACGTATCCACCGAACATGATTGAATTTGGTACAGTCATTCGAGCTATCCAAGCCACAAACCCCGACCTCGTGTTTGTGGCGAGCTACCCTCCCGACAGTTCTGGAATCCTCAGGGCAGCGCTCGAGTCCAGGCTGCGTACACGACTGTTTGGCGGCGGAATGGTCGGCCTGCAATACGCGGCGCTTAAGCAGCATTTCGGCGAGGGCCTGAACGGTGTAGTCGGTTACGAGCTGTTCGTTCGCGCGCCAACGCTGGATCTGCCGGGGATCCCGGAATTTGTGGCCCGATACCGCGCTCGCGCCGGAGAGGCCGACGTCGATCAGCTGGGTCATTATGTTCCGCCAAGCATGTTCTCCACTATGCAAATCCTTGAACAGGCGATCAGGGACACTGGCAGCATCGAGGACGACACGCTGACGGACTACATGC
>DATFOT010000532.1:0-4541 GCA_035265265.1 Aestuariivirgaceae bacterium
GCAATAGCCGCGGTCGCTGGCGTAACCCTGCTCGACATCGCCGCGGCGCAGGGCTTGACCGCTCGCCACAGCCGCCGGGGCGAACAGCGCGACTACAGCGATCGTAGCGGCTGGCCCCATGGCGAAGCCCGGTCGCGCGGCGCTGCCGCGGGCTTTCGAGCCCGGCACGAGCTCGCGGCTGCCCAATAACCAATCCTAGCCCGCAGTCTCCACCGGCATATCCTGGTAGCGCCGGTCGAGATCGGGCAAGGGCTCGCCCCTTATGGTCGCATCCAGGCCGCGCAGCCGCTTGTAGATCGACAGGAGCTCCACGATCGTCGTCCAGGAATTGACCAAATATTGGAAGGACGACCGCACCTGGGCGAAAGCGTTCAGTATCTGCTGGAGCGGGCCGAGCGTGATCTTGCCTGCCACGATCGTCGGCGCCAGCACGATATAGGGAAAGATATTGTCGGTCTGGAGGTACAAAATCCGCGCAATATTGAAATACATGTAGTGGAAGTAGAGGCGAAAATAATTGCGGCGCACATTGGCGAAGAGCTCAGCGACTGTCGGGGGTTGCGCGCGCCTGGCATCGTCCTCGCCATAGACGAGCTCCTTGCGATAGGCCGCCTCGACGCGCTGGTTGCGAAACTGCAGGCCCGGCAGCATGACGCCGACACCGGCCAGAAATGCTGTTCCAAACAGCGACCAAACGATGGCTGCGATCACAAGTGAATAAGGAACCTCGCCGATCAGCGGAAGTTCGGTAACGCTGGCCGACAGCCGCAAAAGTACCGGCAGGAAGGCGATCAGCGTCATGATCGAATCGATCAGATTGACGCCGAGGCTCTCCATTGTCGAGGAAAACCGCATCGTATCGTCTTGCACGCGCTGTGAAGCGCCCTCGATGGTCCGCAGCGTATTCCAGTGTGACATGTAGAAATCATTCATCGCCGTCCGCCAGCGGAAGATGTAATGGCTGACGAAGAACCGCGTCAGCACTGCGATGACCACCGCAACGGATGCAATCCCGGCAAAGCTGAGCAGCCCGGCATAAAACTCGACAAGCGTCACGGGACGCGATTTCGACAAGGCGGCTTGGACCATGTCGTAAAACGGGCCGTACCAATCATTGATCGCGACACTGACCTGTACCTGGTAATAGGTGGCGAAGATGATGAGGGCAGAACCCAGAATGGACCAAGTCGCCCATGGGTGCGGTGAATAGACAAACCAAAACGCGGCAAAGAGGCAGACGACCGTCCAGTAGTAAAGATAAAACCACAGGAAGGCATTTGACCAGAAAACCGATACGCCGATGATGGGAGGTGTTCCTTCGGCAGCCGGTCCTAGCCCGAAAGCGGCGCTCATTGGCCTTCCGATGGAATACCAGACGATCATCGCGACGGCGGTCCACAGCGCGGCAGACCAGAAGAATATCCGGGGATTGGGAAAAAACGATATGAACACCTTGGTAGCTCCTTCCGCCGACTAATCAACCGTGATGCCGAGCCTTAGCCGATCACCGCCAACAGGTCCTTTGCGTCGACCTGTGCGCCGGCCGCCACGGCAATCTCCTTCACCGTGCCATCCTGCTCCGCGACCACCGCGGTCTGCATCTTCATCGCTTCGAGATTGAGGATCACATCGCCGCGCTTGACGCTCTCGCCATGCTTCACCGCGATCGAGACGACGAGCCCCGGCATCGGCGAAGCGAGATGGGCAGGGTTCGCCGGATCGGCTTTCGGTTTGGAGAGCCTTGACGGCTGACGCGCCCTGTCCGGCACGCGCACCGGCCGCGGTTGCCCGTTGAGTTCGAAATAGACAGTCACCATCCCGTCCTCGTCGACCTCGCTTAACGCCGAATAGCTGACGAGCAGCGTCTTGCCCTTGTCGATTTCGATCGCGAATTCCTCCTGCGGCTCCATGCCGTAAAAGAATACCCCGGTCGGCAGAATCGACAGGTCGCTGAACTCTGCCTGTGCCTTGGCGAAATCCGCAAAAACCTGCGGATACATCAGATAGGAGGCCAATTCGCATTCGCTGACGGCGCGTCCGGCCTTTTCTTGCGCCGCTTGCCGCTCCAGGCCGAGATCGGCGGGCTTCATCAAGGCACCGGGCCTCACCGTGATGGCAGGCTCGCCTCTGAGTATTTTCTTCTGCAGCATCTGCGGAAAACCGCCGGGCGGCTGTCCGATGTCGCCCCTGAACAGCGACACGACCGATTCCGGAAAGGCGATCTGCTTATCGGGATCGAGCACCTCTTCCGCAGTCAAATTGCTGGTCACCATCATCAGCGCCATATCGCCGACCACTTTCGACGACGGCGTCACCTTGATGATGTCGCCGAAAAGCCGGTTCACTTCGGCATAGGCCCTGGCCACCTCGCCCCAGCGCTGCTCTATGCCGAGCGAGCGAGCCTGCTCGCGCAAATTCGTGTACTGGCCCCCCGGCATCTCGTGGACGTAAATCTCGGCTGTTCCAGAGCGTATGTCGCTCTCGAAAGCCTGATATAGCCTGCGCACCTGGCGCCAGTAGTCGGAGATTGTTTCGAGAGCGGCAGGATCCAGCCCTGTCGCCCGCTCCGTGCGTTCGAGCGCGGCGGCGATTGCGCCAAGCGGTGGCTGCGAAGTGAGCCCGCTCATCGAATCCATCGCTGCATCCACCGCGTCGACGCCGGCCTCCGCCGCCGCCAGCACCGTCGCTCCGGAGATGCCGCTCGTGTCATGCGTATGGAGATGCAGAGGGATTCTGATCTCGCTCTTGAGCGTCTTGATCAGGACCCGCGCCGCCTGGGGCTTCAGCACACCCGCCATGTCCTTGATGCCCAGAATATGGGCGCCTTCGGCCTCGAGCGCCCGCGCCAGCGTCACATAATATGCCAAGTCGTATTTTGGCCGCTCCGGGTTCATGAGATCGCCCGTATAACAGATGGCCGCCTCCAGGATCCGGTTCGCCTTCAGCACCGCATTCATCGCTACTTTCATATTATCGACCCAGTTAAGCGAGTCGAACACACGGAAGATATCGATCCCCTCCTCGGCTGCCTGGGCCACGAAATGCTCCACCACATTGTCGGGATAATTGGTGTAGCCGACCGCATTGGCCGATCTCAGCAGCATCTGCAAAAGATGATTGGGCATCGCCGCCCGCAAGCGTTTCAGCCGCTCCCATGGGCATTCCTTGAGAAATCGCATCGCAACGTCGAAGGTTGCCCCTCCCCAGCATTCGACCGAGAACAACTCCGGCAAAAGCACCGCATAAGCCGGTGCCACCCTTGCGATATCGTCGGTGCGTATGCGTGTCGCCAGCAGCGACTGGTGCGCATCGCGCATGGTCGTGTCGGTGACGAGCAGCCTCTTCTGTTCTTTCATCCAGCGGGCGATCGCGCCGGGACCTTCCTTGTCGAGCATCTGCTTGAGGCCCGGCATGGGAACGATCCCCCGCATGTCCGGCGGCCGCGGCGCCCTGCTGTTCTGCATTCTGCGCCGGCCCTTGACCTCCGGATTGCCATTCACGATGACATCGCCGATGAAGGCGAGAATTTTCGTTGCCCTGTCGCGGCGCGCCGGTATGTCGAAAAGCTCCGGGGTTTCGTCGATGAACCGCGTCGTGTAGTCACCGGCAAGAAAATTTGGGTGCGATATGAGCCCCTCCAGAAACTGCAAATTGGTGGAAACGCCGCGGATGCGAAATTCCCTCAGTGCTCTGTCCATCCGCTTCACCGCTTCCTCGGGCGTCGGCGCCCAGGCGGTGATCTTCTCCAGAAGCGAATCGTAATAGCGGGTGACAAGCGCGCCCGAATAGGCTGTGCCGCCATCCAGCCTGATGCCGAATACCGTCGCGCCGCGATAGGCCTTGATCCGTCCGTAGTCCGGAATGAAGTTGTTGAGCGGGTCCTCCGTGGTGATCCGGCATTGCAGGGCATGGCCGTTGAGCGTCACTTTCTCCTGGGGCGGCACGCCGGTTTCGGCGGTGCCGAGCTCGCCACCCTGAGCGATGAGGATCTGCGCTTTGACGATGTCGATGCCGGTCACCACTTCGGTGACCGTGTGCTCCACCTGGATACGCGGATTGACTTCGATGAAGAAGAACTTGCCGCTGTCCTTGTCCATCAGGAACTCGCAGGTTCCGGCATTGACATAATTGGCCGCCCGCGCCAGCCTGAGCGCTGCATCGCACAGCGACATTCGCTGTTGCTCGTCGAGATAAGGCGCCGGCGCCCGCTCCACCACTTTCTGGTTTCGCCGCTGAATCGAGCAGTCGCGTTCGAACAGGTGCTGGATCGTGCCGTGGCTGTCGCCGATCAGCTGAACTTCGATGTGCCACGCCCGCTCAACGAGTTTTTCGAGATAGACTTCGTCATTTCCGAAAGCGGCGCGCGCTTCGGCCCGTGCCGCCTCGATGCTGCCTTTGAGCTCTCCCTTGCTTTGGATCACCCGCATGCCGCGCCCGCCTCCGCCCCAGCTCGCTTTCAGCATCAGCGGATAACCGATGCTCTCGGCCAGAAGGGCGGCAGCATGATCGTCCTTTGGCAAGGGCCCCGTTGCCGGCATCAC
>DATFOT010000533.1:0-8168 GCA_035265265.1 Aestuariivirgaceae bacterium
CGGCTCGGTGAGGCGGTGGAGCACAAAATTGACTTGCCGCACGAAGGGATTGTGGATGTTCACAACATTGAAAGCCAAGAGCCACGACATGATCACCATGGCAATGACCACCCACCAATAAATGTCGAGGATGATCAGAATGAGAACGACGAAGGGATTCATGGGGAAGAACGGGGCCCGATTGCAAGTGCGCAACATCTACCCGCCGCGCGCAGGGAGCGCAAGGAACTAACACTGCGTTAGCCTGCCTTGACAGCAGCCGGGGCCACCTCCTACATACCCCTCTTCGTCCCGAGGGGGCAGTAGCTCAGTTGGGAGAGCGCGGCGTTCGCAATGCCGAGGTCAGGGGTTCGATCCCCCTCTGCTCCACCAGTTTCCCATCCCGATGCGTCCAGCCCAGGATTGATCACAGCGGCATCATTGCGGTCCGAAGTTTCTTTAGAGACCCAGTCCATGCACGAGAAGCAGTCCTGATGCGGCGCAGGTGACAAGAGTAAGAACGATTCCCAAGTGGAGCCGCAACAGCAAGAAGGCAGCCAGGATGAGGAGAATGACAGCCGCGACGTTCACGCTCATCGGGTCGACCCACATCCCAAGCGAGCGTGTTTGAACGCTCGAAAACAGCACATGCAGTCCGAACCAGATCGTCAGGTTGAGAATGACACCGACGACTGCTGCTGTGATTGCTGAGAGTGCCGATCCCAGCCGTGGCACAGACCGCAGCCGCTCAATATATGGCGCACTTACAAAGATCATCAAAAATGAAGGTGCGAATGTAACCCATAAGGTGATTGCCGCCGCAGCGAGGCCACCGGCGAAACCCCCAGCCCGGCGATAACCAGCAAAGAAACCGACGAACTCAGTTACCAGTATGAGAGGCCCTGGGGTTGTCTCGGCCAGTCCAAGTCCGTCGACCATCTCTCCTGCTGACAGCCAGCCATGCACCTCGACAGCCTGTTGCGCCATATAGGCCAGCACCGCATAGGCTCCGCCAAATGTGACGATTGCCAGTTTGGAGAAGAACAACGCAATTTGACTAAGGACGTGGCCCGGACCCAACAGGAGCAAGCACGCCGCCACTGGCGATAGCCAGACGACAAGCCAGAGCGCCGCTGTCGCTGCCGTCCGCTGCCACTTGACCAGAACCTCCTTGGTCGCACTTTCAGGAGGAGCGGTAGCGCGCCGCATAAGGCCGATGAGTGCCGCTGCCAAGATTACGATAGGAAACGGAAGATGCATTAAGAACAGGGCTACAAAGGCCGCTGCAGCAATGGACCAGTCCAGCCGTGTCTTGAGGGCTCGTCGGGCTACCCTCAAAAGGGCTTCGACGACAATAGCCAGCACGGCTGCCTTAACACCGAGGAACAGGCTCGCGACCAAAGGCACACTGCCATATGTGGCGTAGAGGATGGACAGGCCGAGGATCACAATCGATCCGGGAATCACGAACAAAAGCCCAGCAGCCAAGCCGCCGCGCCAACCGTGCAGACGCCACCCTGCATAGGTCGCAAGCTGCATTGCTTCGGGTCCGGGCAACAGCATGCAGAAGTTAAGCGCGTGCAGGTATTGCTCTTCTGTCAACCACCGCCGCTCATCGACGATGATTCTGTGCATGAGCGCAATCTGCCCTGCTGGTCCTCCAAAGGACAGCAGTCCGATCTTCAGCCAGACCGGCAAAGTTTCGCGGAACAAGGGAACGTAAAGTTGGCTGTCCTCTTTCATTGTGGCCTGGCTCTGTTGGTAGGCCAGTTATGCGTCTCATCGGTCGCATCGCGGCACCAGCGATAAAGCGCGTCATAGACAACCATACCCGACTCAAGCTGTTCGAGATCGTTGGAGAACATGCGCGACAGGCCAAGTGAGACTGCCAGCAAGCCGCTGGCTTCCGCTGCATCATTCAGGTTGGCAGTGTCTGCCGCCCGCACAATGGCAGCCAATTGACTCAAATGCGGCGTACCGAGGTTGAACTCTTCTACCATGGTATCGAAAGTGCACTTTGATCCCCGGTGACTCCAGAACGTGCCCTCTATGTCGAACGGCACGGCGCCGAAGCGCTCTGCGACCATTTTCACTTCAGAGGGAGCGACAAAAAGAAACACAGCCGATGGATCGACAAACCTACGAACGAGCCACGGACAAGCAATGCGGTCGACTTTGGGGCGAGAACGAGTTACCCAGATCGTTCTGCCTTGCAAATCTCGGATCGGCATCTTTGAAGTCGGCACGGCCGGTTGGCCAGCCGTTACCCATGCCTCGAAGCCACCCTCGAGATTGCTGGCAGACCCTCCATAGTGCCGCAGCCAAGCCGCAGCCCCTTCACTTAGCTTCAGCCCTTGCTGGCAGTAAACAACGACATCGGAATTTACCGAACGCCCCCACTCGGCAGCGCGTTGCCAGTCCCGTCGGATAGCACCGGGGAGGAGCCTCGGGTCCGCCGCGAAGTCCTCCTCGGTTCGCACATCGATGAGTTGGGGGCACTTTGGCAAGCCAATGAGGCGACTCAATTTATCTGTAGAAATGCTGGTCGGTGACGGCATAGCGCGTCCTCCTGGTGCGGGCGGGTTGAGGGGAACGCGATGCTTCGGCCTGTCGCCTTATGGGGTGATCGCAACCCCAGACATCAAATTGAAGCCGAGCAGACCCGGTGTCAACTGGCGTTCAACAGCTTGGGGGTATGGAGCTGTTTAAGTTCGGAAATTAATGGCGTTGCTGCGCTATGCGCTTCTCGCAATCCGCAATGAACTTGGGCGACAACGGACGAGGCGCTCTTTGGCGTGCGCCTGTTATGAAGCGGGCTCCTTTTCCGCTGTGCTGCCATTGCAGGTGTCATGCGGCTGCCTGTTCCGAATGGCTGAATTGAGCAGTTCCTTGACGGCGTGATCACAAGTCTCCGTAGCCGACAGCCCTTTGGCCAGACAATCGCGGATCATTCGGCGCAGATGCTCAATGGGCATGTTTGGATCGGCCATCTTTACCAGCACCATGGGATTGCGGCGCGCTGCCGTTTCCCACACCGCTTTCAAAATCTGGTCTACCTCGTGCTCCTGGACCTGCCGGTGCCGCTCAGGGATATTCGTGTTGCTGGTCATCGGACCCCTTAATGTATGGTCTCACCCAACAAAGCCGCACGCGCCTCGCCCGGGTCGGAATGGTAGCCAAGGCCACCTGCCGACTTCTTGATGAGGGCCTCGACGATCTCCTCAAGGGCAACATTATCCGCGAGATTGGCCTGTCTGATCTTCTCGGCCTCGGCATAGACCTGAACCAATTGGCGTTGCTCTGCGGCAGCGGCAACGACGGCGCTGATGGCCATACGCATTTTCCGTGACAAAACGTCCATCGCATCTCTCCCTGTTGCAAGGGACCATGCGCCTCTGCAGGGCAATGACAAGTCCGCAACGGCTAAGCCTGAGCCGTTGTCGCGTTGTGCGTGCTTCATGCTCATAGCGTCGCTGCACGCAAACCCATGCATTGCATCGAAGGCTTGGTGTGCTACCGCACCGTCTATTGTGCTGTTAACGCCATGAGCCTATGAACCATCAGAAGCGCCTGAAGCGCTTTATGAGTAAGTGTCTGGTGGGTGGAGAGGTCCAATGTCACAAGGAGATCGGGATATTCGGATGCAGATCATGCTGCAGCCGGAGGAGTTGGGAGCAATCGAGGACTGGCGGTTTGGCCAACGCATGCCGAGCCGGGCCGCGGCTGTTCGCGAACTGTTGCGCCGCGGTCTTGCTTCTGAAGGTTTTAACCTTGCAGAAGCGGGCAAGCGCTCCTCGTCGTTTGGCGTGGTAGACCCGAAAGAGGCCAAAACACCACGCCGAAAGCGTGACGGAAGTTAAGCAGGTTCAGATCACTCGCCATTGCCACTCTGGTTAAGCTGTTCGACCGAGATGGTTCCACCTTAATGGTTTCACCTAGTTGAGAACCTCGGCTCGATGTAGAGGGGCATCCCGCCTCGCGGGCGTAGGGTAACACGCGCGATGGGATGGGGCCGATGTCCAACGACGGGCCTGAATCGAAAAGCATGAACCAAACGTGCGAGGACGACGGTAGCTTCGATCATGGCGAAGCTCGCACCAATGCAGATGCGGGGTCCCGCACCAAATGGTAAATAGCTGCAGCGCGGGCGCTCCCTGGTGTGCTCCCCAGCGAACCTGTCGGGATCGAAGCTATTGGGATTTTTCCAAAAGCGGCGATTACGGTGCAGGGGATAAATTGTGATGGTCACCTGAGTGGCAGGTGTCAACTGCTCGCCGCCAAGCACGAGTGGAACCAACGGCTGGCGGGAAATCGCCGGCGCTGGCGGATATAGCCGCATTGCTTCCTGCAGCACCTGCCGTGTGAACGTAAGGCGCTCCACATGCTGCGGCTCGACCGTCTTGTTCCCTATAGTCGCTTGCACCTCCGCTGCAACCTGGTCCTGGACGTCAGGGTATTTAGCCAGCAGCCAAAGCGTCCAGGTCAGGGCCACGGCCGTCGTTTCATGCCCCGCAAGCATGAACGTAACGAGATTGCGCACCAATTCCTCATCGTTCATGACGCGACCGGTTTCCTCATCACGCGCCTGCAAAAGTAGATCGAGCAGATCAACGCGCGAAGAAGGCCTTTGCCGCCGCTGCGCAACCAGGCGAGCGGCTTCGCGATAAATTTGATCCCGTGCTCGGGCCGCGCGCCACCGGCCAGGATAGGGGACCCAGGACGGAGCGTGGAAGGTGGCTAAAATGAATCGCCAGGGAACGGACGCAAGATCGATGGTCAAAGCATTGGCGATCGTCTCTACTTTAAGAGGAGCAGCGCCGAGCACTGTGTCGGCAATAATCTCGAAGGTGGTTTTCGCCATAGATTCAGCGACGTCGATTGCGACATCGCGTGGCGCCATTCGCCAACGGTCAACCTGCCGCGCCGCCGTCGCGCTGATGATGGGGACCAGGGCCAGGACCTTATCGGGCCGAAAGGCTGCGGCGAGGGCGCGCCGCTGCCATCTCCAGTCCGCCCCCTCAGCCATGAACATAGAGGTAGTTCCAAGCATTGGCGATAGAAGCTGCCGCGCCAGATCATCTCGGCGAAATAGCTCCGCTCGTGTCACGAGGATGTCGTGAATCAATTCCGGTTCGCTGACCAAAACCGAATCCAGAAACCGGGTTCGATATCGCAACAGGCCCCGATCTTCATATAACGAGCGGGGATAGCTCTCAATGAAGTTGTGAAACGCGGCGCGGAAGGTGGGATGAGCCGGTGGCTCGAAGTGAACGAGATCATTATCGACCGTAATCGCCATGAAAAGCATCGGTCAAATTGACCGCACCTCTAGATTACATCACCTTGCGTTAGCTCAGCGGACACATCCAACCCCCTATATTGAAATGAGTTCAGTTTTTGCCAAGGGATAATTACACTGAGCAGCTTGGCCATCGGCTATACACAGACATGGCACCGTTAGCTGGGTTTTATCGCACCACGGTTTGAATCGCAGAGGTTCAGGAGGGGTGTGTTACTGCCCGACGCATGACAGCCTGTCCCTGCGTTGGCCCCGCTCCGGCGTGTTTGGCTCGCCCAAATCCCAAAACAGTCCAGCCATCAGGCCAAGTCCATCGCGCGCAATCGGTGCCAGAAGATGCTCGTCGGGGGCGTGCTGCGAGCAACCGACATAGGAGTGCGGCACCCAAATTGTCTTTAACCCGAGCACGTCAACAAAAATATCATTGGGGAGAGAAGCGCCCAAATTCGGGAGGATCGTTGGCGCTTGCCCTGCCGTGCGCTCAAGCGAGGCGGCGGCCCAAGTCACCCACGGATCGTCTGGATCGATCCGACTAGCCTGGAAGAAACCGCCCTTGCCGCGGCGGACCTCGACCTTCTGGAAGCCATTTCGATCGAGGTGGCGGCGCAGCGCCGGAATGATATCGTCGCCATCAGTGCCGACCACATAGCGGAGTTGGCAATGGGCGCGCGCCTTCCCCGGAATGGCGTTCACCGGCCGTTCGGGGGTACCAGTCGTGAAGGCGAGGACCTCGAAACTGTTCCAGCCAAACACCCGCTCGGCTGGGGTCAACTCCGGCTCGCCCCAGTCCTGATCGATCGCTGGGTCGTTATCGGCTCCTCGGACCACGACACCCTGGAGCACGCGCCGAACCGATGTCGGTATCGCCGGCCGCCACTCCGGCACTTTGATCGTGCCCCGTGCATCGGTGATACAAGCAATCGCCTGTGCGAGCACGATCCCGGGATTGGCAAGGAGCCCACCCCAATTACCCGAATGGTGACCGCCCTCACGGAAATCCACGATCATCTCAATGCTGTGAGCGCCGCGCGCGCCGAGAAATATCGTCGGCCGGTCGGGGGCAATCCGCGGACCATCGGAGGCGATTAAAACGTCAGCCTTGAGGTGACTGTTCTTGTGCCGCTCGCAGAATTCTCGCAAACCGACCGAGCCACATTCCTCGCCCATCTCTATCAGGATTCTGACATTGAAGCCGAGTTGTCCACGGGCCTGCAGAACTGCTGCGAGTGCAGCGATGTTGATACTGTGCTGGCCTTTATTATCAGCGGTGCCTCGCCCGTAGATGCGATCTCCGTCAACCGCAATGGACCACGGTGAGAGACCTTTGCGCCAGAGATCGTCGAGGCCCCTGACAGTATCACCATGGCCATAGACCAGAATTGTCACAAACTGAGGATTTTCAATGCGCTCGGACACGAGCAATGGTGGCGCAGACCCGGTCGGGTTGTCGAACACTCGGCTCTGGAAACCCAGCGCCCCGAGCGACAACACGAGTTCATGCTCCAGATAGGCGCGGAGTGCCGCTGCCCGCTGTGGTTCCTGGCTGGAACTCGGAATGGCAATGCGCCGACTTAGATCGTCGAGGAACGTCCCGTCGTCGAAATAGGCGTGAGCAAGTGCGATGGCAGAAGCCCGGCTCATGGCGTGCCCTCTAAAGTCCACCCTGGAGCAACGGCAGGCAAGTTAGGCTGCCAATCCGGCACAATGGCACCTGATCACATCGTCCCCTGGCCGGCGGATGCTGTAGCAATTACACATGCGAAAAACTACTCCGACTCTATAAGTGTTTTAAGTCGTTCCTGGCTGCGTCTCGTAAGATAATCGGTATATCGCCCCAACGCCTTCTCAATCAGCCTCGGAAATCGTTTTGCATCCGATTTCAGATTGATTTTCGTTGTCCAGGTGGTCGAGCCGTCAGCCTCTGGTCGGAAATTCCAGGTCCCGGCCAAAGAGCCTTGCAGCAATCCGGCCGAAGTAGACCGCACCGCGCTATGGGTGAACGGCTGCCATGAGATGTACTGCATATGCATCGGGGCATCGAAGCCGAAGAGGTCATAAACCATTGCGAAGGTTGATCCCGCTACCAGGTCCCCAGGAGAGGTCTGATGGCAAGCCTTGACCCGCATATCCCATTCAGGCCGTCTCCGCGGGTCCTGGATGATACGCCACACTTTGTCTGCGCTCGCCCTTATGTTCACCGAGCGCTGAATTATATAGGACATTGTAAAATTACCGTGGCTTGCTCTATTGGGCCCGCTCTCTCCGGCAGCCTGCCAAACGCCTCGGAGATCATCAGGGCCTCTGCATGAATGGCAATGCTGCCAATATCAAGGCAGCGTGGCTGAATAGACCCGCGTTGCAGCACGGTACTTATCGGCGTTGGCGGCGCTCAAGATTGCAACCTTCCTTAATCAACGGAACCGCTTCGACCTTGGTCTTTGTCTAGCCGAATCAGGGAAGGGCCTGTTGTTGGAGTTCGGCGGTCCTGTGCTCCACCACTCCTCATGAACGAAACGAGTGAGAGAGCGAGGCTTGGCAGCCCGCTCCCCCATCGGTTTGGCCGAGTACGCAATACCTGATCTCAGCGCTGATCAGCCTTGCAGCAATTCGCGTGCCAGCGCCCGCGGCCTCGGCCCATGGCGCTTTTTATGGCAAAATGTCACCGGCAAATCCGCGAAGCCCGATTGTCTTGTGCAAATTGCAAAACCGGTTTGCAGACTGCGAATATTGAAACTGCCGTCCGGCCCTTAATGTCGTGGCGCTTGCAACATCTTGATCACCGGCAGCATAAACCAGCGCGGCGCGTACCGCCCGGCATAGGCGGAGAACTTGTTAAACGTTCCGGGGATGACGATCCGCCGGTGCTGTTTGAAGCCTTCCCAGCCGGCAA
>DATFOT010000534.1:0-5543 GCA_035265265.1 Aestuariivirgaceae bacterium
CTATATTGTGCCGCCGACCCTCTCCATCTGGGATGCCGCAGCACCTGCAGCGAGCCAGCGCTTCCTGCTCATTGGTACTGCCCCTCTCGTGCCCCTGATCCTCGCCTATACGGCCTATGCCTATTGGGTTTTTCGCGGCAAAACCGGCAGCTTCTACCGCTGATGCCGCTGAACGATCGCCGCAGCACCCACCCCTCGCTCGCGCGGCGCCTGCTCTGGTTCGTTTTCCTGTGGCTCGCCGGCGTTGCCATCGTCGGCTCCGTGGGCTTGTTGATCCGTGCCCTGCTGATGTGATCACCAGTCGAGCACTGCCGGCTCGGGGAAATAGGCCTCCTCGAGATTAATCCCCTCCCCGCCGCGGTCGATGACCAGGAACGGGCTGTCTGCTTCGAGAACGAGGAGCGGATGGTGCCACACATTGCGATAATAGTTTACCCCTTGCGTTCCTCGCACGAGGAACGCCCTGAGGCTGCCTGGCTCGGGCGCCGTTTCGCCATCCGCCACCACCACGAGATAACTCTGCTCCCTGAGCGGCATGAAACATTGCGTGCCGAGCGGATGCCGTTCCATCATCTTTATGATGATCGGCCGCGGCTGCTTCTGCCCGATGAAGATGTTGATGAGCACCCGGCCGCCTCCGCTCTCGACATCAACGCGCGCAAGATCGTGGAAGCGTTCCGCCGTGCCTTCATTGATCGGATAATGCGTAGTACCCGCTGTTTCGAGGACATCACCATAGGCCGCGAAATCACTGCGGGTCAGCGGCCGAATCTCGACCTTCATGCTAATGTGCCGAATATCCTGAGGCGCGAAATCCCGCCATCGGGGAAAATATTCAGCCTGACATGATTGACCGGGCCGAGCTTGGCGATTGTGTTGCCTTCGAACGCATGGATCTTGTCCGCTTCGAGTTTCTGCTCCCCCATCAGCTCCGGCCAGAACATCGCCTCGCTGATGACCGATGTGTCGGACGGCGAGGGCACCATCGCTGCGCTGAGCGAGCAGCGGTCCGGATAGTTTCCCTTGTAATGTGCCGTATCGACCTCGATCCTGTCGACAATGCCTGCAGCACCGAGCTTCACGATGATCCAGTCGTTGCCGGGTTCGCGCCGCCGCCGCGTTTCCCACCCATCGCCCATGTTGATGCCCCGCCCCTCCAGAAGCATCGTCCACACGCTGCCGTAATGCGCATCATTATAAGCGATGATGCGCCCGCCGTTCTTCAGCGCCGACAACTCGTAGCGTGCCCTTTTGTCCTTGCCCTCCCAATCGGCAATGGGATCCCCATAAACCCTGAGCCGCGCCACGCCGCCGTCGGGAAAAATATTGAGCCGCAGATGGTCGTAGACGCCCTTGTCCGAGACGCCGATGAAATGCTGCTGGCTTGGTCCGAGTTTCGTCATCGGCACGATCTCGCGCCAGAGTGCCTTGTCGCTTAAGCCCTTTTCGGCAAGCACCGCTTCGATCGATGCGGCGGGAGGATAATTTCCAGTGAAATGCCGCGTGTCGATGTCGACGCCGCGCACCTGGCCCTTCACGCCGAGCTTGATAACGCAAAAATCATGTCCGCCCCCGCGCCGCCGGCGCGATTCCCATCCGTCCATCCATTTGCCGTTCTGGTCATACTTGTCAGGGACGAACACCGGCTCCGAATCCTGCAGCAGGCGCGACTTGTTGGCAAAAAATTCGTCGCTCGCCAGGATTGCCTGCGAACCGAGCCGCGGCGAAGCCAAATTAACGCTGTTGCTGACGAAATCGGGAAGAGAGTCGCGAGGTGACATTCGTTTTGTTCATCATGATGCTGGAGCTGTCTCTTGAATTATCTTATCCGCTGACCGGCCTCACCGCTATGACTGTCTGCCTTAAAGAACTTCGATGAGGAACGCCGCCCATGGCCATCGCTCCTCGTCTTCGGCCGTGGCGGGCTTGCCGTCGCGCCGCGCATAGAGAATCCAGCTTGGCCCCTTGCCGCCGATACCGAGATATTGGCCGTCCGCCTTAATCGCCACGATCCAGTCCTGCTCCGCCATGTCCGACGCGGCAAGTTCTGTGGTAAACCCGTCGAGCGCAGTGATGCGCACCGTTCCCGCTTCTGCGCCGGCCGCTGCCAGCACATCGCGCAGCAACGGTCCTTCGACGCTCACCGGCCCAGGCCAGCCAGGATGATTGATCCTGGCCTTCTGCATGCCGATGGCTTCCAGCGAAAGAATGTCGAACTCGAAGGCGCGCTCGAAATTCCGCTGGTGGAAGTTGAAGAACACATCCTTAAGTCCATTGTATGCCGGTCGATTTGTCTCGGTGATCTTGCCGGTGACAGTAAGCACCGGACCGAATTTCACGTCGCCCGCCGCAGCCTGGCCCAATGCCAGGGTCATCGTGCCGAGCACGATCAGCATTGCCCGCAAGCCTGATATTAGCCCTCTCATGTGAATGCCCCTGATCGGTTGTAACGGCCCGCACCCTAGCCAAACTTCCTTGCGAATTATTATGGACAAAACGCACAAACCTCCCGATATCACCCCCAGGAAAGCCTTAAATGAAGCCGTTACCGATCTTAAACCATAGGCTCTGCGTCGCGCCCATGATGGACTGCACCGACCGGCACTGCCGCGTCCTGCATCGCATCATCACGCAGCACGCTTTGCTCTATACCGAGATGGTGACCGCCGCTGCCGTGAAATTCGGCAGGCGGGGGCAGCTCATTGGCTTTTCCGCGCGTGAAAAACCGGTAGCCTTGCAGCTCGGTGGCGCCGAGCCGGCGGAACTCGCTCTTGCGGCCCGTGTCGGTGAGGACTTCGGCTATGCGGAAATCAACCTCAACTGCGGCTGTCCCTCCGACCGGGTGAAGGAGGGCCATTTCGGCGCTTGTCTCATGGCTGAACCAATGCGGGTCGCCGACTGCGTGTCGGCGATGAGCGCAGCAACCGCGCTGCCCGTTACGGTGAAGTGCCGGATTGGCATCGATGATCAGGATGTTGAGGAGGCGCTCGACTGTTTTGCCGATGCGGTAAAAAGTGCAGGCTGCGCTGCCCTCATCGTGCATGCCCGCAAGGCCTGGCTTCAGGGCCTTTCCCCGCGCCAGAATCGTGAAATTCCCCCGCTCGATTATCAGCGGGTCTATCGCCTGAAGCATCGGCACCCCGATTTGCCGGTTATCATCAACGGCGGTATCGGTTCTCTCGATGAAGCCGAAGCGCACCTCCGAAATCTCGATGGTGTGATGCTCGGGCGCGCGGCCTATGGCGACCCCTATATTCTTGCCGAGGCCGACCGCCGTTTCTTTGGTGCCAGCGAGCCGCCGCTCACCCGCCAGGAGGTCCTCGGCGCCTATATTCCCTATGTCGAAGCCGAGCTTGCTCGCGGAACGCCGTTCACTCATCTGGCGCGACCGCTTCTCGGGCTCTTTCATGGCGAATATGGCGGCCGCCTCTATCGCCGCATCATTTCAGAGCAAGGCCACAAGCCCGGGGCAGGGGCAGGCCTTTTGCGAGACGCTCTCGCTGCCACCGCACCAGCCGGCCGATTGCTGGCCGCCGAATAATTGACGCTAGTCGTGGAGAGTAAGCTGGTTGCCGCGAACCTCAAATGACGACAGGCGACCAAGAAAGCTCATGCCCAGGAGCGACGTGCCCACCATGCCGGGCTGGGAAATCATCGCAATCACGTTGTTTCGGCGAATGTCGCCCAGCGTGATTTCGCTGATCCTGTAGGGCGCCGCCATCGCTTGGCCGTTGGCCGTGAGAACCGCCGCGGTGAACCTCAGCCCCTCCACGTCGATCCCGGCCTTTCGTGCATCCTCATAGCTCAAGAGCACCGTCGTCGCGCCGGTATCGGCTATGAAGACGACCGACGTGCCGTCTACCTTTCCATTGATGAGAAAATGCCCATCCGGTCCGGCGGTGAATTGGATCGTCTTGCCGTCAGCCGAGGCGACGCCATAGCCCGGCACGACGGCCGAGAGCGTCCTTTCCCCTACATAACGCAAATCCTCGCGCATGGCATAACCCGCCGTCAGGATCAACATGATGAATAGCCATGTCAGCGCGTCTCTGAGCGCCTTGCCGAGCCTGCCGCGATACAGGAACATGACCGTGCTGGCGGCCAAACCGCCAATGATGAGCAGGTAGATCATATTGCCGATGTGATCGGTAGACACGTTTGTCACCGGAGTTCAAACGACCTTGCCTGTTGTCGTCCGGCCCCGCCGGCCGCCTCTGCGCCGCCGCCGGTCCGTCAGGCTCGAGATCCGCTCCGGCAGGGCACGCATCACCTGCCGCCGTTCGCCGACGCTGATGTCGAGCCAGCTCGCGATCTCCTCCCGCGTTCGGCCGCAGCCGATGCAGAAGCCGCTGGCCGGATCGACGACGCAGACCTGGATGCAGGGGCTTTCAATGTCCAGTTCGGAATAGAAATTCATGATCCGGCAGCTCGAGGAATCGCATCCAACAGATGGGATACTGCCCGCGATCCGTCAATGCATGAAGGCGAATCCCGCCGCCTCGCGGCCAAATCCGCCATTATTCATCGAGAAAAAGCGTGCCGTCTTCCACCTTGAAACGTGAAAGCTTGTTAAGAAAGCTCATGCCGAGCAGCGAGCCCGCATAAGTCCCTCGCGGCATTACGACGCCTTCCACGTCCCGCACCAGAACATTGCCGATCTCGACCCGGTCGAGAACCACATGCGCCGCTTCCACCTGGCCGTTGGCGGTGTTGATCGGAACGTCATAGGTGAGGGTACGTGGCGCCAAGCCCGCTTGCTCGGCATCCTCATAGCTGAGCGCGACGACACTTGCCCCGGTATCTACCAGAACCGTGATGGGCGTATGCTCGATCTCCGCCATGGTGATGAAATGCCCGCGAGCATCGGCAGCGACTTCAGCGGAAGTGGCCGATGCATCGCTCGCGGCCAGCACCGCCGAGCAGACAATGGCGGCAAACGCCGCGGGTAAATCCTCTCCTCGCATGATGAGGCGCTCCTGGTTTGGACCGCTTCACACTAGCGCCTCAATAGCAAACCTTCCGTTTCGACAAATGGTTAACACCGATCAGGGGCCTGTCACCATCGCCAGGGCTGTGAGAACGGCACAGGCAACGGCCTGCTGCATGGCTCCGCAAACGTCACCGCTTTGGCCGCCGATGAACCGCCGCCCAAGGTCGCGAATTCCCATGAAGGCGAGGAGGGCCAAGCCCCCGGCAAGCGCTATGCCGGTCACCCCGCCGGCGAGCCACAGCCCCGGCACGCCGATCGCCAGCGTGATGAGCAGCGATGTCCGCAGGGTGTCGCCGGCGGGCTTGCCTGCCATGACGGCCAACCCATCGTCGCGGGCGGCATCCGTCGTCGCCATGAGGGCACTCATTGCATGCCGCGAAATGGCTTCGGCACTGATCAGGCCGGCCAGGGCCGCGATTACCCCTGCCTCGGTAATCTCGTCGACTGCAGCGATTCGAACGAGCACGGAGAACACGACCGCCAGCACACCGAACGTGCCGATCCGGCTGTCGCGCATGATCCGCAGTTTTTCCTCTCTTGAAGAGGCCCCCCA
>DATFOT010000535.1:0-13416 GCA_035265265.1 Aestuariivirgaceae bacterium
AAATCATTATTTTCTGCTGGCACCGCATCATGGTCCCACCCTGCGTGTGAAGCGCGCCTATCTTCAGGCCTATTTCCCAGGGCTCAATGAAACACACAGGGTGATAATCGATGGTTCGGTGACTTATCTCTATTCACCGGAATCGATACGCAGGATTCTCGCGCTAGACCGGGATGCCCGCTTTGTCGTCATGGTCCGTAATCCGATAGACATGATCCATTCGTACCATGCACGGCTATTATACACGATGGACGAAGATGAGAAGGACTTCGAGCGCGCCTGGCGGCTGCAGAGCGCGCGATGGCGTGGTGAGAACATCCCGCGCGGTTGCCGTGATCCGCGGCTCCTTCAATATAAAAGCGCTGCCAGCCTGGGGACCCAATTAGAGCAGCTGTTCGAAATCGCCGGACGAAGGTGCTGCCATGTGATCGTGTTCGATGATTTCGTCAATGATCCGCTTCGCGTTTACAAAAGATTGCTTGAGTTTATCGAGGTGGACTATGACGGGCAGACGAGCTTCAAGCGCAGGAACAGCAACCGGACGTATCGCAGCTCGTTCCTGCAGCGGATCATAATGAGTCCGCCGGCATTTGTGATCCGGGCCATTGTCCGATGGCGGCTGAACGGAAAAAGCCGGCTTGGTTTCATGAGACGCTTCCGCCTACGCCTGAAAAAGACCAACGACATCATCGTTAAGCGTCCTCCGCTGTCGCCGGAGCTGCGAACGGAACTCAAAGCGGAACTCGAGCCGGAGGTGCGCAAGCTCTCAGCGCTCCTGAGCCGGCCGTTTGAGCACTGGACTTAGGATCGCTGGGGTCGCAAATTCTCACCGACCAAGCTAGAGCATCGTAAGACTACAGACTAGGTGGTGAGCCCGGGAGGCCTCCACTAATCGTTTAGCAGCAATGCGTTGGTCTAAAGTGGGATATTAAAATGTATTGCTGCTTCACAAAGTTTTTTGGGGCATGTTTGGGGCCTATCGGCTCAACGAATGGTATTAGGGTTTGAACTGTTAGTAGGTCAATTCGATACTGCTGACCTGCCCTACTCTGATTATTGCTTGCCAGCCATATTGGCCAACTGTTCAAAAGATAGCACAAGTCGCTGCTCTAGCAGCTGCACCCCACTAGTCATACCGTTCAGCAGTGGAACGAAGCGTTTTTAATGACGTTAATCGCTCAATTGAGAGCTTTTAATTGACGGGAGGAGCGAACCATGCGGGTCCGGCTCATCGCACTAGGTGCGGCCATATTGGTCGGGTTCACGGGCCAAGGCCTCGCTGACGAACCGGCCTTGGTCAATTGCCGCCTTATGAAGGAAACCACTCCCTGGCTTTTCCGGCAGCATTGCAAATCTGAGAATCTTGCCAGGCTTGCGGTACCTGCGTCCGACGATTACGAAAAACCCAAAAAGCATAAGAAGTACGTTTACAAAAAGAACATCTACAAGAAAAAGCATGCTCTCCGGGAAAAGAAAAAACATCTGAAGGAGAAGCTTTATTGGAAAATCCACTATCTGGAGAAGAAGCTTTATACCGAGTTGCGCGAGTGCAAGACCTACAAATGCAAGCTTATCGTGAAGAGCAAACTGGCAAAGCTTTACAGTGAACCCGCCTACAGCAGCATTTTGCCATCCGCCCCCTCCACGGTTAGCAATACCTTTGGGAGCACGACGAATGCTATATCAGGCACAACAAGCTCCTTAGGGAGTACGGTGGGCAACACAGTGTCCGGAACCACCAATACCCTCGGTGGCGTTACCAAATCAGCGGATGGAGTCGTTTCAGGCTCGACTAACACTGTCGGTGGCGTTACTCAATCAGCCGGCGGAGTCGTTTCAGGCGCTACCAACACCGTCGGTGGATTATTGAAGTAGGCCAATGGCCTCATCATAACTATGGCTATTCAGTCGCAGCTAAGCCTCCACCGATAGGCGGTTGAATAGCAATCATGATATGCGTAGGCATTTGGGAGTGCCGCTTACGAAACAAGACTACATTGGAAGATTGCAGACGGTTTAAGACTCTGCAGCTTGGAAGCTAAACCTGCCAACTAGTCGCGGAACGCTAGTGATGGTCAGAAATCCACAAAGCCTAGGCTTTGCTTAGGCCGAAAGGGAAAACGGAATGTGCGCTAGCAAACTTTACCGCGCTGGCTCTCGCTTGCTCCAGGATCGTTTCGACTCGCGACGAATCGCAGATCGATTAGAAGAGGTGATCCTAGTTCAGTCTTTTTCAAACACACATCGAGAACTCATCGAAACAGTTCCGATGTTTTTTCTTGCCACGGCTGATGCCGATGGGCGGCCGGATGTTTCCTATAAGGGCGGAATGCCAGGATTTGTACGGGTAACCGGTCCAGCCGAGGTGGCGTTTCCGGATTACAACGGCAACGGGATGTTCAAGAGCTTGGGAGCGATTTTGGAGAACCCGAATGTCGGGCTACTATTCATACGTTGGTCCGAGAGACCCAAGCGGCTGCGGGTGCTGGGCACAGCATCGATCGATGAATGCGATCCTCTCATGAGCGAGTTCGAAGGATGCCAACAGGTAGTGAGGGTCAAAGCGGAACGGATATTCGACAATTGCCCGCGTTACATTCATCGGATGGAGCTGCAGAGCTATTCACCCTTCGCGCCGGCACCTGGAAACGATCCACCAATGCCGGAATGGAAGCGCAACCCGAACTTTCGGGATGCCCTTCCCGCTGCAGACTTGCATCGCCTCAATAAGGAAAAAGAGTAGGCAAGCAATGTCAGCTCGCCGCCATTTAAGAACAATCGCGTTATACCTAGTTCGACGCAGCTCAGCCAAAGACCTCAATTTTTCGGCCGATACCCGGAAGCTTGTAGCTGCCAAGCGATCGTAGGGGCTCTTTGATCACCGACGCCACGGTTTCCGAAATCACCAGCGGCACGTTTAGCTTTTTGCATAGAGTTTCTAAACGAACCACTTCGTTGACCGTCGGGCCCATGACCGTGAAGTCAAGTCGCCGCGTTGATCCTACATTCCCATACATGAGGTCGCCGGAATGTAGAGCGATGCCGCAACGGATTTCGTGTAGGCCGTCTTCCCGGCGTTTTGTATTGATTGTTGCAAGACGGGTGAGTGCATCGCGCGCGGCTGTTAACGCTCTCTGGCTCACCTCGGTTTCGGCCGGAGTAGCAGGTTCGAAGGGGAAAATGGCAAGGACGCCATCCCCAATGAACTTCAGGACCTCACCACCATGTTCCATGACAGCATCTACGACACAGTCGTAATATTGATTGAGCGTAATCAGGTAAAGCTCTGGTGGCGCAGACTCGGCAAGCACTGTGGAGCCCCTCAAGTCACTATGCCAGACCACAGCATGTATGGTGCGGCTTTGACCGCGGCGCACATGACCGCGCAAAACGCTTCTGCCCGCGTCATCACCAAGATAAGCCTGAAGCAGAGTTTCGGCCATTTCCAGTACAGCACCAACCCGAACTGCTACGCACAGGGCTGGTGCCAAGCTTCGCAACATTTCAAGCTCGCGGTCCGTGAATCCCCCGGGGCGTTTGGTGCCCAATGAGCCGGTTACCCCCTCCTGCAGTTTCATGTCAGGCGGCATATCTGGCCAGATTGTTCGATCAGCAAAGGTCCCGAACGGCTGAAAGAGAGCGAAATAATCAGTAAAGCCCTGCCTCTGGAGCTGTTCAAGAAAGGCATACGGTAGTTTTGCTCGTGGTTTGTCGAGTCGATACCGCATTTCCTGTATTCCGCGGAGCTGCATCTCTAGAAAAGGAGATGGCGCCTGCAAAATGTCTGCAAGTGTGGCCGAGGCACGCTCGGCGGGACCTTTGCCCCGCTGCCAGGTGAAATTCATCGCTTCGAACTGAGGGTGAAACACCAAGTAGCCAACGACGGCTCGCTCGAGGTCGACTCCAATAGTTAGCAGTTTTTGGCACAACCCGTCCAGGATGTCTCCGCCATCATGGCCCTGAAGCCCTTGCTGATGGAGCCAATCAATCACTAATGCTACTTGAGCAGAATTGCCTTCTCGCATGATTAGCGCGCTGTTCTACAAAAGAGAGCGCCCCGATGAGATGCGGAGCGCAGGTACAACAAAATTGAGAAATCAAAGTAGAATCATAACCTGCTTGGGCTGCATGATAAATAGTCTGTCGGCAAAGTAGTGTTGCGTGAGTTCGTCGTGCAGGAGAGCATTGCAAAACGGCAAAGGCTTGCACTCTATAGCGTCACCAGCACGGACAACCGCTCTTCGGCTACTTCGAGGGCCTGCCAACCTCTTGCGGTTAGCCGATAGCTGGGTCCTACTCCAGCTTGCTTTTCCACCAGCCCGAGCTTTGTCAGGTCTTGAGCTTCGGCAGCGTGAATGAAGCGCCTTTGTCCAGTTTTTTCCAAATTGCGGATGTTACGAAGTGTCTCGGATTGCTTTTCGCTGAGCGTCATGACGATTTCCCTAAGGGGTCAGATTTCAAAAGCGCCTGCGGCCCTAACTGCAAGGCCCGAGGCTGCTTTGCCGAGCCTGTCCGCTGTCCACATTGGACCGTTAAGCGCGGGGAGCTTGGTGGTTGCCACCGCGGTGACCGGCGCTTCGGTGATAAAGTGTGTGGACTGCCGAGCCAGCCTTAAATCCATTAGCATGTCTGATTTAGCCGTCTGCTGCTCCGACTGATCCGATCGATCTTTCCGCCGGTCAAACGTCGCCACAGGGACTGCGGGAACACTGATTTGAGTTGTCCGCGCCTGGAAAACGGCTCGGTTTGCACCAATCTGATCAATGGCTGTTGCCAATAAGAAGCCGATCAAACCAGCCACCCCGCAAACCCGGAGCGTTTTGATAGTCAACTGCAAAACGTAATGTCTGTTGATCGATGAGCCCATGCCCCACTAAGAAACCCAAGTTTGATTCGACGATAGATCGTTCGGCTAACATTTCTGCAATGTGGGATTGCCGCCACATGACATTTTGCGAAAGCTGGAAGTAACGCAAGATCGCTTCCCTCACAAACTGTAGCGACCAGGCAACAGATTGGCCGTTTTCCACACAGTTCCTCAGCTATCGCGTGAATCCAATTGCAAGCACGTCAAGGTCCAGATTACGAATTTGGGGTGAGTGCGTATGCGTGTTCAATTGTCGGATTAAGATACTCGGGGGACTGGTCATATGGTCCCGCTCGGGTCGGTGTCGGTGATGTGGTTCATCTCCACCGCGAGCCTGGCAATCCTGCTAATCCGGGTGCTGTTGCCGCCTATCATGGCACCGACAAGATCGGTTACCTTCCCTTAGAAAAACGTTGGATTTGGAAGCTCCTCCATAGGTGCGGCCCACCGCGGGCAGTGGTGGTTGGCGCAATATCCAACTTTCATGGCGACCTGGTCGGCTTGGATGTGGAATTTTCAGTTCCGACGAATGGAGGACGACAAGTGCCGGCCCCGGGGACTGCTCCCTGGGCGCCCCACATTCGCGCCTTTTCCAAAGGCTCGTCCTTCGTACGGCTGACGACCGGAATTCTGTTGTGATCGCAGCATTCATAGTGATGGCCATAGTCAACGCTTGCGGGTGAGGACAACACGTGCCCGAGCTCCTGCCAGATGCCCTGCAAAGTCGGTGTCCGCTCTTCTGACACATGGCGACGGTCGTAGGAAGTGCCGTCTAAGCTTAGGAGCGGACATCGACATACCAGTCCGGCTGTAGTCTCTGTTTATGAGATCGTCCCGTGCTGTGTCATGCCCTGCACTGTTGCGTGCCACAACGTATCTCCGAGCAAGTTGGCGAATGCGCACCCGAAGCTCAGGCTGAGCCAAGAAGACTTCCACCTCCGGTCCGGTTTTTTATTGACCTCGGCATTACACTCTGACGGCTCGGGTCAAAAGATAGTCCTGACGCAACATATTGTTGGCAAAATAGCTGGCGGCAAGCCGCTCGAGCTCAAGTCTCAGCGCAGCGCTCTTGGCAGGATCCGAAGCGTCGAACCCCTGCAGCACTTTCTTGATTGAACCTAGATTGGACTCCATGAAGACTCGATAATGTTGAATGCTCAACGCCGGGAACAGCATAACGTCACGCGCAAAAATGAGATCCTTCACGGCCACCCCGAGCCGCTCGCGAATGATGCCAACATCCCCCCATAACACTGGAGATGAAATGCCCGGTGGTAAAGGCGGAGCATACTGGCTGATCAGCGCGAACATGCGGCCCACGAACAGCTCCGAGGGCCAGGTTGTGAATGCAATTGTCCCTCCTGGCCTGAGGACTCGCAATATTTCTTTTATTACGACCTCCGGGCGCGGAGCGAACATATGCCCAAACTGGCTAACGACGAAGTCGAAGCTCGCGTCCGGGAACGGCAGGGCCTCAGCATCACCCTCGTGCCACTTGACCTCGAGCTTCATGAGCGCCGAGTTCTCCTTGGCACGGGTTATGAGTTCCGGGGTCAGATCGATCCCCGTTACCTTTGCCCCCAGGCGGGCCGCGGTGAGCGCGACCACACCGGTTCCGCATCCAATGTCGAGAACCTCGTCTTCCGCTTCAATTCCGGCAAAGCTCACTAGGCGTGGCGCGGTTGTAGCCGTGAAACTCTCGAGCACTGAAAAATTCGACCATGTCGCCTTCTGCTGGTCTTTGAATTGACGGATGGGATCCATGCGACACCTCCCTTTTTCACAATCCAATATGCTATCCTATCGCTCATGATCATATCGGCAGATTGATGCGCCTACGGGCTGCAGGATTAGGCGCAGGAGTGCCCCTAGTGCTTATCAATCGCCAAGTGCTAACGTCAAAGTCATAGGGCTTGCCATGTGGAACGAGTTTAAGGAGTTTGCTCTTAAAGGAAACGTCTTTGATCTTGCCTTGGCTGGAATCAACTTCGAAATCAGCAGCGATGATTGACGCTTCAACTTGAAAGACACCTTTATAGGTGGTGGGCCCGGGAGGACTCGAACCTCCAACCAAGCGGTTATGAGCCGCCGGCTCTAACCATTGAGCTACGGGCCCGGCGGATGGCTATAGCAGAACGCCCGCGATTGCCATACCCTTTGCGGCACGAGATGCGAGCCAAGGAGATTGCCCTGGATGAGGACGTTACGGGACCGGGAACTCGCCGTCGACAGCGGCTTGACCCCGGAAGCTGCCATTGTCCGGCTCACCAGCCATTATGAAAGTGCCACCGACAGCTTGAAACAGGCTCTCGAGGACTTTCTCAAGGATCGCCTGCCCCCCTCGCCGGAACGGCGTCAGCAGTTCTGTTATCCGAAGCTGTCGGTGAGCTACAAGCCCGAAGGTCCTCAGCCGCCGACCTCCCGCGCCTATGCCAAATTCCAGGGTCCCGGCGTTTATTCGACGACCATCACCCAGCCCCGCCATTTTCGCCCCTATCTGATCGAGCAGTTAAGCTATTTGGCCAAGGACTATGGCGCCGCGATTTCGGTCGGCATCAGCGATCAGGAAATTCCCTATCCCTATGTTTTCGACGAGGGCGACGAACTCGACCTAGGCGGCGTTCGCGCCCAGGAGCTTGCGCATTATTTTCCAGCCCCCATGCTCTCGGCTGTGGGCGATGAAATCGCCGACGGCACCTGGGAGCAGGATCACACCAAGCCCCGGCCCCTGGCGCTTTTCGATGCCGTCCGCGTCGATTATTCCCTGCGCCGTCTCATCCACTATTCCGGTACCGACTGGCGCCGCTTCCAGCCCTGGATTCTCCTGACCAATTATCATCGCTACGTCGACCAGTTCCTCAGCTGGGCGCTGGCGCGGCTGAAGGAGAACAGCCCCTTCGCCGAGCTTCACCTGCCGGGCGGCCATGTCATCACCCGCGGTCAGACCGAATCGGAAATCGAGACAGCTCTTTCAGGTTCCCATTGGCACCGCTATCAAATGCCGGCCTACCACCTCACAATTGCCGATGGCGGCGGCATCTCGCTCGTCAACATCGGCATCGGCCCCTCCAACGCAAAGAACATGACCGACCACCTCGCCGTGCTGCGCCCGCACTGCTGGCTGATGATCGGCCATTGCGGCGGTCTTCGCCAGTCTCAGCGTATTGGCGATTATGTGCTGGCGCACGGCTATCTGCGCCAGGATCGCATCCTCGACGCTCTCGTACCTCCCGATATTCCCGTTCCGGCCCTCGCCGAAGTGCAGGTCGCGCTGCAGGAGGCCGCCGCCCGTGTCACGGGCGAATCGGGTGCCGCCCTGAAGGCCCGCCTGCGCACCGGCACCGTGGTCACCAATGACGACCGCAATTGGGAGCTGCGCTGGAGCCACGAACGCCGCCGTATCAATCTCTCCCGGGCGATCGCGGTCGACATGGAATCCGGCACCGTGGCGGCCCAGGGTTATCGGCTGCGCGTGCCCTATGGCACGCTGCTCTGCGTTTCCGACAAGCCGCTCCACGGCGAGATCAAGCTGCCGGGCGCTGCGAACGCCTTTTACGAGCGTGCGATCGGTGAGCATTTGATGATCGGTCTCGCTGCCCTCGATAACCTCAGGGCGAACCGCACCGGACTCCATTCCCGCAAGCTTCGCAGCTTCGACGAGCCGCCATTTCGCTGATCGCTGCGCCCCGAATTCGTCGCAATCGCTGGCCACATCTGTCCGCATCGAATGGAGTGGTCCGACATGCGCATGACGAAGCTCTTCCTTTCCCTCATCGCTCTAGCGATAGCGGCAGCTGCCCCGCTTCAGGCGCAGCAGATGCCTCCGCTGCCCCGGATCCTGGCTTTGATCGGCACGGGGGAGGTGAAAGTCAGGCCCGACATAGCCCTGATTACCCTGGGCGTCGCCAGCCGCGCCGATACTGCACGCGAGGCGCTCAGCCGCAACAATACTGCAATGGCCGAAGTGATCGATTATTTGAAGCAGTCGGGCATCGATGAGAAGGACATCCAAACGTCCAATTTTGCCGTGAACCCGGTGTACGTCTACGATCAGAACAATCAGCAGCCTCCGAAAATCACCGGCTACGAAGCCTCAAACCAGGTAACGGTGACGATCCGCAAACTGCCGGACCTCGGCACGGTTCTCGATCGGGCCGTCTCCAAGGGCTCGAACCAGATCCACGGCATCGCCTTCTCGGTGGCGGAGCCCGAGCCCTTGCAGGATCAGGCGCGGCGGCTTGCCGTTGCCGATGCGACCCGCAAGGCGAAGCTCTACGCCGAGGCCGCAGGTGTAACCCTCGGGAACATCACCCTGATCAGCGAGCAGATTGCCATGCCCCCGGTGCCTGTTTACGCAAAAGCCCAGCGCATGGATGCCGGCGCGGCCAGCGTGCCGGTTGAAGCAGGCGAACAGCTCATTCAGGTGCAGCTGAATATCTCCTGGGAAATTCGCTGACCCGCCGCCGTTCTTTCACGATTTGGCGAGATCGCAGCAATGGGCTTGCAGCCGCGCGTTTCGCTGTTAGGCTAAACCCGAAAAGTCACGTAAAATTCTATGCCCGTCTGCGAAGCCGATCCTTGGCGACTGCAATTTTTCGAAGGAGTCTTTTGCCCCGAGCACATCCGCATTCCGACCGAGGATGCGGATGCTTACTTATGGAACCCGGCCCATAATTGGATCTACGACAAGCTTCGCATAGCTCTCAGCCAGGGAATAGAAGCAGCGCCCCATGGCGTCCCGCCGTCGCGCTATCCGGTGTTCTCCAAGCCCGTGACCAACATGAAAGGCATGGGGGTGGAGAGTTACATCTTGAACACGCGGCAGGATTACGAGGCGCATTACAAGCCGGGGCACATGTGGATGACGCTTCTAGAGGGCGAGCACGTCAGCACCGATTGCGCAGTCGTCGACGGCGAGGCCCGCTGGTGGCGGCATACGACCGGCGTTCCGCTGCGCGCCGGAACCTTCGACTATTGGATCGTCCATGCCGCCCCGCGCCCGCGCCTCGAGGATTATCTCGGCCGCTGGCTGAACACCAACATGCGCGGTTACACCGGGCTCATGAATTTTGAAACGATCGGCGGTGCCATCATCGAGTCGCATATGCGTTTTGCCGATCAATGGCCCGACCTCTATGGCGAAGCCTGGGTTGAGGCGGCGATAGGCCTCTACTCCGAAGGCCTGTGGCGTTTTGCCGATCGTAACCGCATCGACGGCTATAGTGTCGTGCTGTTTGGCACGCATGGTTGCCGCTTCAGACATCCCGCGCCCGACATCCAGGCCGCAGCTTTGGCCCTACCCTCCGTGTCGAGCCTGCAGAACACCTATCATGAAAATCGCGCGCCCAAGGATCACGCCATGCCCCCCGGCGGCTTCCGGCTCGCGATCATCAATTGCACCGATCTCGAAAGCGGGTTTGCCGCGCGGCGGATCGTGGCGTCCGGCTATCCCGCGGCCTGTTTGCTTTTGCCGGAAGCTGTGCTCGCGACCGCGGCCACCGCCCGCTAGCCGCGACTATTTCGGCCGTGACTCGTGTAAGCGCGCATCCGGCAGCTTCAGTTCACCGCTGCGCAGGAGCTTCACTCCATGGATGAGCGCGCGGGCCGCGTTCTTCACATCGTGCTGGAACGCCTTGTCGCGGTCGAATGCGTCATGGCTCGTGGCATAGGGTTCCAAATAGCCGACATAGGCATCATAAGTCCCCTTCCGTCCGGCAGGGACAAGGCCCATGTCGGTCAGCCAATCGGCGAGCATCCGGCGAAGATTCTCCACCCCCGATGCATCGCCATGGGCGACGACGGCAAAAACCCGCCCGCTTAGGTGCCGCGGATAGGGCCAGCCTTGCAGCTCGAGTTCCTTGGCTTTCGCCGGATCCTTGCCATCCGTCGTCGTCGGATCGGGATTGCCGCCGTCGGCACAAACCAGCCTGTCGATCATCAGCTTGAGAGAGCTCGGCACATGATACCAATTGACCGGCGTCACGATCATGATTCCGTGCGCCGACACCCATTTCGGATAGATTTCGTTCATCCAATCGCCGGCCTGGCCGATGGCGTGATTGGGATAGCATGAGCATGGCCAGTGACAGAGCGGCTGTGCGGTCGAGACGCAGGCCTTGCACGGATAGATCACCTTGCCGTATTCCGACGTGAGCCTGCTCAGATCGATCACGTCATCCTCGAAACCTGCCTCCGCCTTCACCAATTCGCGCGCCATTTCCATGAGCCGCCAGCTTTTCGATATTTCTCCAGGACAGGTTTGATCGCTGCGCGACGATCCGTTCACCAGCAAAATCCGCGAGGGCGAATTCGGATTTTTCTGGCGTTCCTCCGCAGCCATCACCTGCCTGCGTGTTTCGAGCCATTCGATGGCAAGATCGGACTCGGGATTGTGAAATCCCGGGCCGGCCTTGCCGGTCCTCGGGCTTTTGCGGTAGCGGTCATAGGCTTCCCACGCCGTTTCCATGAGCTGCTCGATCTGCGGCTGCAGCGCTGTAAAGGCTGGGTCATAGAACCGCTCGAAGTACACTTCTCGGAACTGCTGCTTGTCGAGTTGCACGCTCGGCATGCCTTTGCGTACCTGTGCTTCCGCCATGGCCATCTAGCCTTCTGTTGTTCTCGCGCGAAAGGATCATGCGGCTTGCGGCGCCTTAAGTCACGTTCCCGTGAATAAATCACGGTTGCAATTCTGCTTTCACTGATGGAATGCTCCCCGCCTTCGCAAAGGAACCCTCATGCCGATCACGATGTACGACGCCTCCATACCCGTTCTGCAGCGGATGCTGCGCAATTTGTCGGCAATTCTCGACAAGGCTGCGGCTCATTCATCCGCCCGCAAGATCGACCCCGCTGTTTTATTGTCCATGCGCCTCTCCCCGGACATGTTCCCGCTCATGCGCCAGGTGCAGACCGCGACCGATTTCGCCAAGGCCATCGCGTCACGGCTCGCCGGGCGTGAGCCCCCGAAATGGGACGATGCCGAAAAAACTTTCGACGATCTGAAGCTCAGGATCGACCGGTCGTTGAAGCTGCTGTCGGAGCTGGATCGTCAGGACATCGATGGCTCTGAAACCCGGGAAGTGACCGTTTCGCCCGGCGGCCGCCAGCTCACGTTCAACGGCGCCGATTATCTTTTCCGCTTCGCGCTGCCGAACTTCTATTTCCACCTTACAATGACCTACGGAATATTGCGCCATGCCGGCGTTGAATTGGGCAAGCGGGATTTCATCGGCGATCCGACATCGCGCTGAACTCATCATTACGCAGAATTAACTCGGTAAAATCTTCACTCCCCCGCACTCTCCGCTCGGGGAATGAATTGATTTTTCTAAGGAGAATTCCATGCAGCGAAAAACGAAGATCTGGATTGCGGCCTGCGCCACGGCCGCTGTGAGTGTTGCCGCGATTACCGGCGTTGCCGTAGCCGATCGGGGTCGCCATCACGGCATGGGCGGACCTGGCGACGCGCGGGCCATGTTGGAGCGTTACGATGCCAACAAGGACGGCGCCGTCAGCCAGGAGGAAATCGATACCAATCGCACCCAGTGGCACGGCGAGTTCGATGCCGACAAGACGGGAGATCTTTCGCTCGCCGAATTCCAGGCGCTTTGGCTGAAGGCGCGCCGCGACATGATGGTCCGCGAGTTCCAGGAATTCGATCGTGACGGCGATGGAAAGCTGACGATCGACGAATACAAGGCGCCTCTCGCCATGCTCGTGACCCGCCTCGACGCCAACAATGATGGCGTGCTGAACCGTCAAGACCATAGGCTCCGCCGCGGTGGCGGCGACGATGGAACGAAAGGCGCCCAGGAAGCGCCTGAAAGCAATAGCTGAGCATTGGCTTCCCTCCCCCGTTGGAGGAGGGGATCCCCTTCGTAGTGGCCGCTGCGGAACCCTTGAGCCTGAAAAAAGCTTATACTTACCGACCGCGGTTTCATCGAAGGATAATGTGCAATGCTGCTCGATCACGGAACCTGGATTATCGCTGCCGACGGCGCCCGAGCGATGATCATGCGCAACGACGGCACGCCGGCGAAGCCGAAATTTACCCTCCTCCGCCGCTACGAGCAGGTAAATCCAGCCACCCGCGAACAGGGAACGGATCGTCCAGGCCGCACCAATGATGCAGGCACGCACAGGAGCGCCATGGAAGAGGTCGATTGGCATCAGCTCGCTGAAGATCGGTTTGTGCATGGTCTCGTCGACGAGCTCGCCGGCGCCTTCAACCGTCACGAATTCGCAGCGCTCGTCATCGTCGCGCCACCCGCAGCGCTCGGCGAGATGCGCAAGGCGCTTCCCGATCAGCTGCGCGGCCATGTGATTTCCGAGATCAACAAGGATCTCACCCATCTGAAGGTTCACGAGCTGCAGGAAGCGATCACCAAGCAGCTGTCGGACTGACGCATGACGACCTAATAAAATACGTCATGGCCGGGCCTCGACCCGGCCATCTGCCACTCGCGATGAGATGCGCGGGTCAAGCCCGCGCATGACGAATTTGATGGTCATCCTGATCCGCGGGCACCGGCATCAGTCCCCGATCACAT
>DATFOT010000536.1:0-4069 GCA_035265265.1 Aestuariivirgaceae bacterium
ATCCATCAGGGCATCGTCAACATGGGTGCCATAGGTCATGCCAGGAGCGTAGCGCGAGGCCAGAAGCTTGACGAAGCTCTTCGGGCGCGCGGCTGCCATGAATACTTCATGCGCGAGCAGCGCCTCGCGCACCTTGGCAAGCACCGCATCCAACGCCGGACCTGGTGCTGCCTGCTCATTGCGCTTCACTTCCCCGGCGTGCCAGCCAGCGGTTCGGCGGCCATCCTCGAAACCCGCCCGCTCCAGAGCATGAACAATCGCGCCGACTTCATGCACCGATAGAATGCCGCCGATGCGCAGAAGCATGGGGCTATTTCACCGCGAGCGCCGCAATCTCGATCCGCGCCGCGGTTCCATAAAGCACGCTTGCGTCCGCAGTTATGGATTTCGGCTCAACGAGCGTGGGCCAAGCGCTGTCGAGGCTGTCGAGCTCTCGCGCAATCTCGTCGAAGCTCTTGCCCATGCGCGTGCGGTCGTCGGAGGAAAGGCCCGCCAGCTGCGCCTTGGCTGCCTGGGTAAAGCCCCAGGCATCCTGATATTCGTGGAGCTCGACGATCTTCCCGTCCTTCACGCCTTCGCCATATTCGTCCGCCGCCTTGCGCACCAAATTGGTTATCGATTTGAGGTGATCGCCAAGGCCGGTGCTTGCCGCGCGGGCACGATCGATATCGGCAAGGGCTGCGTCGAAGGCTTTCTGCGCTTCGTCCACGGGCCTGCCGGTTTCAATCGCATGGGCCAAGCGCTCAAGAGAGGGCGCGAACCCCTCGCGTTTGCGGGACACGAGCGCGGGCCAGGCGCTGTCGAGATCGTCGAGCTCGCGCGCGATCTCGTCGAAGCTGTTGCCCATGCGCCTGCGGTCGTCGGAGGAAAGGCTCGCCAGCTGCGCCTTGGCTGCCTGGGTAAAGCCCCAAGCATCCTGATATTCATGGGGCTCGATGATCTTTCCATCCTTCACGCCTTCGCCATATTCATCCGCTGCCTTGCGCACCAAATTGGTTATCGATTTGAGGCGATCGCCAAGGTCGGTGCTTGCCGCGCGCGCATAATCGATATCGGGAAGGGCTGCGCCGAAGGCTTTCTCCGCTTCATCCACCGGCCCGCCGCTTTCAATGGCCTGGGCCAAGCGCTCGAGAGAGGGCGCGAACCCCTCGCGCTTGCGCGAAGCGAGCGCCGGTTCGAGATCGGTGTAAAGCTCGTCACTTGGATGTTTCATGTGTGTTTTCGCCATGTCGGCAGCGCCCTGGCGATAAAGCTCCATGCCTGCGCGCAGATGGCCTTCGACCAGCCCCAAGAGCGTGAGAAAATCGGCATCGCCGCTGCCGCTCCGCGAGGCAGTTCCTTTTTCGCCACCTTCACCGCCCTCGCCGCCCTCGCCGCCTTCACCGCCCTGAGCGAGCTGAAATCCGGCTGCAGTCTTGCCGGTCTTGAGGTTCAGCTCACTTGCAGCGCCAGCCCCGGCCGCCAATGTCATCGAGGCGGCAGTGAGCCCCGCCACACCAGCCGTGCCGAGACGGGTCCAAAGTTTCAACGTGCGGTCAGCGGAAGTTTTGGTCATGTTCTACCTTCATCGTCCCGAGCAATGCGCTCGGGTACTGGGAGGCTTGAAAGCTGTCAAGCGAGGCGAAGGAGAGGCGATCAGAATTATTCCAATTCTGATCACGCCGGCAGGCCCGCCTCGCGCAGCGCCTCGTGGTGATGCTCGGCGTCTTCGGCGCGCTTGTAATGCTGGGTCGCCATGTAGGCGGCGGTCGAAAAGTCGCTATTCCGGGCAAGAACCTCGCGGACATAGTTCGCGGCGGCCTGACGGTTGCCTAGCTTGCATTCCAGCGCCGCCATGAAGGCGCAATGGAATTGATCGGGCGCCGTGATCCGCTTGAAAGCGGACAGAGCATCGGCATAGCGGCGGGCCACAAAATAGGCCCGGCCCAGGTGGTTCCAGAAACGCTCAGGGTGATAGGGATTGAGGCGCATGGCCTTCAATATCCACTGAATGCCCTCCTCCGCCTGGCCCATCCAGGTCAGCATCTCGCCTTGCTGAACGACGATGAGATCGTCATTGGGATTAAGCGCGAGGGCGCGCTCCTGGTGCTGCATGGCCTGCTCATGCTCGTTCTTCGCCAGGCATACCGCGGCGCAGACGCGATGCACGTCGCTGTCATGATTATCGAGCCCGAGTGCCGTCTGCAGCTCGCTGGACACGACGTTCCAGGCGGCTTCGCGGTCGCTGCACCAGCCGTTGGCCCAGGCCTGGCCAATGGTGCAGGCCTTCCAGGCATGGGCATGGGCGTAGTTGGGATCGATCTCGATCGCACGGTCGAGCATGGCGATTGCCGCCGTGTTGGCCTCGCGCGTCGAGCGGTGATGGAGGGTCTTGCCGGTGAGCACGCATTCATAGGCCAGCATGTTGTCGGTCTTCTTGCGCGCTGCCACATCGCGGCTCGCCGCTTCGATCCGGCCGGGAAGAACGGCGACGATGGCTGAAGTAATCTCATCCTGAATGTCAAAAATATCCGCTAGCTTGCGGTCGTAGCGATCGGCCCAGATGTGCTGGTCGGTGCGCCCATCGATCAGCTGGACGATCACCCGAACCCGGTCGGAGGTTTTCCTGACACTTCCCTCGAGCAGATAGTCGGCGCCGAGCTCGCGGGCGACGCGGCGGAGGTCGATGCGCTGGCCCTTGTATTTGAAGGTGGAGTTGCGGGAGATGACGAGAAGACCGCGAAAACGGGAGAGCTCGGTGAGGATTTCCTCCGTCAGGCCGTCGGCGAAGAACTCCTGCTCGGGATCGCCGCTCATATTGGCCAAAGGCAGCACGGCAATGGCAGGCTTGGCACGGCTCATCGGCTCGGAGGAATCGAGGATGGGTGCGGCGGATGGAGACATGAAACTATAGACGCGTATCGGCTTGGCAAAATTCTTGACGCTCTGTTCGCCGAGATCGCGCCAGGCCCAGGCGGGATTGGCGGTCACGTGGTCGTGAACCGAGGAGGCGATACATATCCCGCCCGGCTCTGCGAGACCCTCGAGGCGGGAAGCGAGGTTGACGCCAGCCCCGTAAAGATCGCCGCCCATGGCGACGACATCGCCGAGATTTATCCCGATCCGCAACTGGATGGCCCGCGGAGACTCGGAGAATTTTGCGCCCATGGAGGCCTGCAGCTCAACGGCACATTGAACGGCCTTTATGACGCTTGGAAACTCGACGAGCGCGCCATCGCCCAGAAACTTGAAAACGCGGCCGGCGAACTGCTTGACCAGCGGCACGAGAACATTGCCGCGGATCTCCTTGAGCGCGGCAAGCGTGCCTGCCTCATCCTCGCTCATGAGACGGCTGTAGCCCACCACATCGACCGCCATAATCGTGGTAAGGCGGCGGTCGTCACTTGATTCAAATGCCATTTCACTCTCCCGCCCTCATATTAGCATCCGCGCCGCTGTCAACAAGGTGGCGGAGAACGAGGGTGCTTTAAGCTCGGCGGCGGCTTAACTTTGCCGATAGAACGCAATGGGCTATGGAGGGAATATAGCGAAGGACCCCGGCCGGTGCATTCAGAGGACACCAATTCCGCCCAACAGGAGCGTTACCGCGTGGCGAGGAAATTCTACGAGACCCTCACCGTTTCCGAGCGGCTGCCGCGCGAGCAGATAGCGGCTTACCAGGATGGCCAGCTGCAGCAAATGCTCGCCCATACCGCGGCGAATGTGCCCTTCTATCGCGAGGCGCTGGAACGCATAAGACTCCCGGACGGGCGATTCGATCTTGCCCGTTGGAACGAACTGCCGATCGTGTCGCGCGACGTGGTGCGCGGCAATTGGCTGGCGTTTCAAAGCTTCTTCCTGCCGCCAGGACATCGTAGCGTCATCGAGGGCAGCACTTCAGGTTCCGAAGCAGCGCCGCTGCGCATTCGTAAGACGCGGTTTGAACATACGGGCGTGGCTTGTGCGTCCTATCGTTATGCGAAGTGGTTCGGCTACGACTACGGCATTCCGCTTGCCATGATCCGGTCCGGTTTCATCCGGTCGATCGATCCGAATGATCCAGAAGATGCCCTGTGGGGTCCGCCTTGGA
>DATFOT010000537.1:0-6335 GCA_035265265.1 Aestuariivirgaceae bacterium
CGCTTCCTCGATCACGTATTGCCCGTCGTCACGCCCATTGCCATCGATCCCGCCCATCCCTTTCCCTTCATCCCCAATCGCTCGTTCAACCTCGTGATTTCGCTGAAGCGCAAAACCGACAAGCTTGCGATGCGCGCGCTGCTTCCCATTCCGCAGCAGCTCGAACGCTTCATCAGGCTTCCGGGCGAAGTCGGAGGCGAAGTTCGCTTCATTGCGCTCGAAGAAATGCTCAAGCTGTTCGTTCCACGATTATTCCCCGGCTACACGGTCGAGGGGCAGGGGATCTTCCGCATTATCCGCGACAGCGACATCGAGATCGAGGAGGAAGCCGAAGATCTGGTCCGGGTTTTCGAAAGCGCGCTCAAGCGCCGCCGCCGCGGCTCGGTGATCCGCATGGAGGTTGATGCTGCCTGCCCGGTCCATCTGCGCCGTTTCATCGCCGACGAGCTGGAGGTAACCGACGATGTGATTGTCGTATGCGGCGGCCTTATCGGCTATGCCGACACCCAGCAGCTCATTCTCGACGAGCGGCCTGACTTGAGGTTCAAGCCCTTCAATGCCCGTTTCCCCGAGCGTATCCGCGATCACGCCGGCGATTGTTTGGCCGCGATCCGCCAGAAGGACATCATCGTTCATCATCCCTATGAGTCTTTCGACGTGGTGGTGCAATTTATCCGCCAGGCAGCGAATGATCCCGACGTCGTTGCCATCAAGCAGACGCTTTACCGAACCTCGCCCAATAGCCCGATCGTTGCCGCTCTCGCCAAGGCGGCCGAGGCAGGCAAGTCGGTGATGGCGCTCGTCGAGCTAAAGGCGCGCTTTGACGAAGAGGCGAATATTCAATGGGCGCGCGACCTTGAGCGCGCCGGCGCCCAGGTGGTGTTTGGCTTCATCGAGCTCAAGACACATGCCAAGGTTTCGATGGTGGTGCGCCGCGAGGGAAAGGAGATGCGGTCTTATGTCCACTACGGCACCGGCAATTATCATCCCGTCACCGCCAAGATCTACACCGATCTGTCGTTCTTCACCTCCGATCCCGCTCTCTGCCGCGATGCCGCCAGGCTATTCAACTTCGTGTCGGGCTACGCGACGCCCGAGGATTTGGAGAAGGTTGCGATTTCCCCGATCGATTTGAAGCAGCGGCTGCTCGAGCACATCGACGAGGAGATCGCTCATGCCAAGGCCGGCCGGCCCGGACAGATTTGGGCCAAGCTTAATTCGCTCGTCGATCCTGAAATGATCGATGCTCTTTATCGCGCCAGCCGGAACGGCGTGCAGATCGACCTCATCGTTCGCGGCGTCTGCTGCCTGCGGCCGGGCGTGAAGGGACTCTCGGAGAACATTCGCGTCAAGAGCATCATCGGCCGTTATCTGGAACACAGCCGCATCCTGTGCTTCGCCGGCGGCCGGGCTTTGCCACATCCCAAGGCGAAGGTCTATATCGCCTCGGCCGACTGGATGCCGCGCAATCTTCATCGCCGCGTCGAAACGCTGGTGCCCATCGAGGTCCCGACGGTCCATGAGCAGGTGCTCGATCAGATCATGGTGGCCAATCTCAAGGACAATCAGCAGAGCTGGGAGCTCTTGGCCGACGGCAGTTCGAAGCGCATCCAGCCCGGCCCTGACGAAGAGCCCTTCAATGCGCATGAGTATTTCATGAACAATCCCTCGCTCTCTGGACGCGGCAGCTCGCTAAAGGATAGTCTGCCGCCCGCCTTGGCCGGCAGGCCTCTCAAAAGGGCTGGAAGCAGGAAGTGAGCGTCGATCAGGGACTGGAAGTTCGCCCGCCGCGCACCAAGCCGGTGGCCGTCGTGGATATCGGATCGAATTCGGTGCGCCTTGTCGTCTATGACGGGCTGCGCCGCAGCGCCACGCCGCTCTTCAACGAAAAGCTGCTCTGCGGGCTCGGCAAGGGTGTCGCGATCACCGGCGTCATGTCCGAACAGGCGGTTGCGCGCGCGCTCGGTGCCTTGCGGCGCTTTCGTGCTTTATGCAACCAGCTGGGCGCCCGCGACGTCTTCGCCGTGGCGACGGCAGCCCCGCGGGAAGCCAAGAACGGACGCGAATTCCTTGCCAAGGCGCAAAAGGCGCTGGGCTGCGACATCGATCTCTTGTCCGGCAAGCAGGAGGCCGAATTTGCCGCGCGCGGCGTCATGGCCGGCATTCCCCACGCCGATGGCGTCGTTGGCGACCTCGGCGGCGGCAGCTTGGAGCTGATCGATATCCGCGACGGCGAAATACGCGACGGCGTCACCCTTCCCATCGGCCCTTTGCGCCTGATCGACTTGTCGGGCGGCGTGATGAAAGAGGCGCGCTCGATCGTCGATGATGCACTCAAGGCCACGAAGTTGATCGAGAACCTGCGCGGCCGCCAGTTCTATGCCGTGGGTGGCACCTGGCGCAATCTCGCCAGGATTCATATGGCGCAGAATCACTATCCGTTGAATGTGCTTCATCATTACCGGATGACGCGCGAGGCTGCCCGCTGCGTCGCCGATCTCGTCTCCGGCCTCTCTCCTGCATCGCTCAAGGATGTTCGCCTCGTATCGCGCAGCAGGTCCGACACCTTGCCCTTTGGCGCCATGGTTCTTGAGCGCATTCTTGCCCTTTCCGGGGCGGAAGCCGTGATCATCTCGGTCTTCGGCGTCCGCGAGGGCCTTTTGTTTTCCAAGCTGAAGAAGAGCAAGCAGAAGGCCGATCCTCTTATCGCGGCCTGCTGGGATCTCACCCGGCGTTATGCACGGTCTCCCGAGCACGAACTCGAGCTCAGCGACTGGACCGATGTTCTCTTCAACTCGGGCCCAACGCAGGAAACCGCCCAAGAGCGCCGCCTTCGCCATGCTGCCTGTCTGCTCGCCGACATCGGTTGGCGCGCCCATCCCGACTATCGCGGGTCGCGCTCCCTAACCATTATCTCTCAGGCCGCTTTCGTCGGCGTCGATCACCCTGGACGTATTTTTTTGGCCCTCGCCGTTTTCTATCGCTATGAGGGCCCCGACAGTGATGCGGCGCCGCGCGATTTCATCAGGCTGATCGAGGACGACGGCCTGTACCGGGCAAGGGTCATCAGCGCGGCGATGCGCCTTGCCTATGTGCTCTCCGCTGCAATGCCGGGGCTTCTGCCCAAGATCAAGCTGCAGCAGAGCACCGGCAAGACCCTGGTCCTTGCGATCCCGAAGAAGCACGCGGATCTTTCGGGCGAGCGGGTGACAAAGCGTTTCGCCGAGCTTGCCGATCTCATGGGTCTCACGCCGAAGCTTACGATCGGCTGAGCCTATTCGGCCGCTTTCACTTCGCGAATTGCCTTCGGATAGGGCAGCACGCGCGGCTTGCCGTTTTCCAGCACGATGGCCATCTCGCCGGCTTTGATCCGGAGGGCGGTTTCGCCGAAGAGTTTCCGACGCCAGCCTTTCAGCAGCGGAATATCCGCCGCGTCATCCATGGCAATGGCGTCGAGGTCGCCGCTATTCGCCACGATCCGGGGCGCTATGCCCTCTTTTTCGCAGATCACCTTGAGGGCCAGTTTCAGCACATCGGAGATGACGGAGGCCGTTTCGGTCAAAGGCGTGTCGTCGGCCTTCAGCTTTGGCAGCTGCTCGGCATCCATGGCAAGACCAGCCGCGACCTGCTTGATTACCGCCTCACCGACCCGTGAAGTGGCATATCCCCTCGGCAGCGCCCGCAGCGACTTCAACGCCGGGATATCCTGCGGCGCCTGGGTGGCGGCTTCGGCAATCGCGTCGTCCTTGAGAATCCTGCTGCGCGGCACGTTGCGTTCCTGTGCTTCTCGTTCCCGCCACGCCGCCAGCGTAATCAGGATGGCAAGCTGCTTGCGGTTTCGCGGTCTGAATTTCACCCGCTTCCAGGCTTCTTCGGGGTGGGTTTCATAGGTCGAAGGCGAAGTCAGGACGGCAAGCTCTTCCTCGAGCCATGGTTCGCGCCCCGACTTGTCGAGAAGCCCGCGGAGCTTTTCATAAATCGGCCTTAGATGGATGACGTCGGACAAGGCATAGGCAAGCTGCTTCTGCGACAACGGCCGGCGGCTCCAGTCGGTGAACCGTGACGATTTGTCGATCTGCACCTTCGCGATGCGGCGCGCCAGGGCCTCATAGCTCACCTGGTCTCCGAAGCCGCAGACCATGGCCGCAACCTGCGTGTCGAAGATCGGCTCCGGGATCAGCTTCGCCTTCAGCCAGATGATTTCCAGATCCTGGCGCGCGGCGTGAAAGACCTTCACCACTTTCTTGTTGGCCATGAGGTCGAAGAACGGTTTGAGGCTCAGGCCCTCCGCAAGCGGGTCGATGATCGCCTCCCGCTCGGCGCCGGCGATCTGGATAAGGCAGAGTTCCGGCCAGAAGGTCTGCTCGCGCATGAATTCCGTATCGACGGTCACAAAGGAATCGCGCGACAGTTCCTGGCAGAGTCGCTTCAGACCCTCGGTGGTCGTAACTATTTCCATCGATACTCCTTGGACCACCTCATCTGAGTCTCAGAGCCTGGTCAATCTTGACTCGAGGCTAACGGTGCCAAAGAGGCTGCCCGGAGAGTCCTCTGATCCATAGTCGAAGGAGAGGGAGGCGGCAATTGGGCCGAAAGCGCTGAGGGGTGACGACAATTCTACACCGCAGGTTGTGCTCAAACGAAGATTCACGCCATCAAGGCTACTGGCGATCGGGCCGGACGACAAGCCGATAGAGGGCGATCAGCGTCAGAACCGCCTGAACCGAGGCCAGAAAAGAGAAAAGGCCCACCCCTGCGCCAAGCTGGAAGGCGGTTGAGGCTGCGACCGGTCCGATCATGGCCCCGAGCGAGAAGAAAAAGGAGAGACCGGCCGCGACGATAATATATTGTCCGGGGCTTGCCCGGTCATAGGCATGTGCCGCCACCAGCGAGTAGAGCGGCAGCGACAGCGCTCCATAAAAAAAGCTCCCCGAATAGGCGAAGGCGGGGGTTCGCGGCGCAAAGGCGAGAAACGCCGCCGCCAGCGCCGCGCCGCCGGAAGCAAATATGAGCGCCACCCGGCGGTTGAGCCGGTCGGACAGATGTCCGAGGGGAAATTGGAAGAGGGCAGCGCCGAAGATCGCGGCCGACAGGAAGGTGGCGATCTGGGCAAGGTTGAGGCCGATTGACTGCACATGCAGCGGACTGATCAGCCGGAAGCCGGTGTTGGTGAGGCCTATGGCGATGCAGCCGATCGATGCGATTGGCGAGATCGTCCAGATCTTGCGCGGGTTCACATAGAAGGTCTCAGGAACAAGAGGGTTCGATCGGTCGAACAGGGCAACGGGGATGACGGAAAGACATGTCAGGATTGCCATGGCGGTGAAGACGAGGAAGCCTCCGACCCCGAGCAGCGGCATAAGAAACTGACCAGCCGCCACGCAGGTCAGGTCGACCACGCGGTAGATGCTGAACACTCTCGCCCGATTTTCATTGAGCGAGGCGGCGTTGAGCCAGCTTTCCATGACGGCGAACAGGCCCGCGAAACAGAACCCGTTCGTCAGCCTGATGCCGACCCACCAGGCGGGGTGAACCCAGAGCACGAAGCCGAGCGTTCCGGCCGCGACAAGCGCTGCCAGCGCCGCGAACACTCTGATATGCCCCACTTGCCGCACGAGCCATGGGTTGACGAAGCAGCCGACGATATAGCCTGCGAAATAGCCGGTTCCGAGCAGGCCGATGGCAGCCGTTGAAAATCCTTCCTGGGCCGCCCGCAGCGACAGCACCGTGGCCTGCAGGCCATTGCCGCCAAGCAGCATGCCGGCCGCGAGCAGCAGCGGGATGAGCGGCACCAGGATTTTGCGCATGGGTCTGAATAGCAGCGTGCCGAGCAACCGCGCAATGGCAGGGGCGCGCATCTCCCATGCAGGCACGGGCTTCGCGAGCGCCGCATGCTTGACAAAACCAGGGCCGCATGCGCTTGTCCGGCCCGGTCAATAGCGGGCGGAATTGCTTTCATGCATGTTTACCGAAGCCACACATGCGGCGTCCTGCGCGCGAGCCACATCGGCGAAACCATTCGCCTCTCCGGCTGGGTGCACCGTGTGCGCGACCACGGGGGCCTGCTGTTCATCGACTTGCGCGATCACTATGGCCTGACTCAGATCGTGGCCGATCCCGACTCGCCCGCTTTCCGCATCGCAGAAAGGCTTCGCTCAGAATGGGTGGTTCGCATTGATGGCAAGCTGCGCGCGAGGCCCACGGGAACCGAGAACCCCGAGCTGCCCACGGGCGAGGTCGAGGTCTTTGCCTCCGCCATCGAAGTTCTTTCGGAGGCGAAGGAGCTGCCGCTGCCGGTCTTCGGCGATCAGGAATATCCCGAGGACATCCGGCTC
>DATFOT010000538.1:0-6826 GCA_035265265.1 Aestuariivirgaceae bacterium
CGGATTACCGTATGGTGCTGCTGGATGAGCTTAACATTGTGCTCCGCTACGACTATCTGCCGTTGGATGAAATTATCGAGGCTCTGCAAAATCGCCCGCCTGGCAAGCACGTGATCGTGACGGGCCGCAATGCCAACGACCGGCTCATCGAAATTGCCGATCTCGTGACCGAGATGGAGCTCGTGAAACATCCCTTCCGCTCGGGCGTGAAAGCGCAGGCGGGAATAGAGTTTTAGATTGAGCACATCAGCGTAGCAGCGTCATCGAGAGGGTGGAAACCGTGGAGAGCGCCAGGACGGCCACGCCGATAATCACCATCGGTGGAACGCGGGCTCGGCGGGTCGCGCGTTCTGACCGCCGCTTCATTGCCTCGACCAGTTCCATCTGAGCATCGGCAACATCTGCGGCACGACGCAGGGTTTCGGCTTCTGCAGGGGTAAGTTTCATGGCTGGCTGACCTCTGGGCTTGAGCCTATTCTCCACTGCCTAAAAAACTGTCACCGCAGCCTCACTGACGCTAAGGGAGCAGTATATGAAGAATTGCCAGCGATATCGGTAGACGTTAAGTCTTTGTTACCCAAACTCTCCAGCGCGGAAGCCGAAAATGCAGGAAGACAAATTCAATATGTCGATGCGCAAATTCCTCAAACAGGTTGGTGTGACCTCCCAGCGCGAAATTGAGCGCATCGTCCGCGAGCAGCGGCCGGCAAGCGGACCGCTGCGAGTCAAAATGGTGCTGACAGCCGAAGGCACCAGCCTCAATCACATTGTCGAAGACGAGATCGACCTCGACTAGCCCCTTCTCCCTTGTGCCACGTCTCGCCATCTTCTAGGGTCCTGCATTCGCAGCGTTCCGATTGAGGGAACTGAAAGACATCTTCGGTGCGGTCGACCCAGATCGGGGGCCAAGGCCGGAGGCGCGCCAGGGCGGCTTGTCCGCCTGTGTTTCCTCATCGCCGCTGCGCGTCATTGCGGCTTGAGGATTGTCCGATGTCAGAAAAACTCGGGGTTATGCTTTGCGGCCACGGCAGCCGCGACGAGGACGCCGTTGCGGAATTCGCGGTGCTCGCCGAACGCCTGCGCGAACGGCTACCGGACTACCCTGTCGAATACGGTTATCTGGAATTCGCCCGACCCATCATTGGCCATGGCCTCGACCGCCTTCGCGCGCAGGCCGTCACGCGCACTTTGGCGGTACCGGGCATGCTGTTCGCTGCGGGACACGCCAAGAACGACATCCCCTCTGTGCTCAACACCTACATGGCCGACCATCCTGGTTTCCAAATTGATTATGGCAAGGATCTCGGCATAGACGCCAAGATGCTTCGCGCCGCCGCAAGTCGCATCGAGGAAGCCGCAGATCAGGCAAGAGGCAATGCCCGGACAGACGAGACCCTGCTTCTCGTCGTGGGCCGCGGCGCCTCCGATCCCGATGCCAATTCGAACGTCAGCAAACTCACCAGGCTGCTGTGGGAAGGTTTCGGCTTCGGCTGGGCAGAAACCGCATACTCGGGCGTAACCTTCCCGCTGGTTTTCCCCGCCCTCGAACATGCTGCGAAGCTTGGCTACCGGCGCGTCATCGTTTTTCCCTATTTTCTGTTCACCGGCATTCTCGTGCAGCGGATCTACACGGCTGTCGACCAGGCCGTGCAACATTATCCGGGGATAGAATTCATCAAGGCATCCTATCTAAATGACCACCCACTGGTGATCGACACCTTCGTTGAGCGCGTTGGCGAGATCCTTACCGGCGACACCGCCATGAACTGCGGCCTGTGCAAATACCGCACTCAAATCCTCGGGTTCGAGGCAGAAGTCGGATTGCCGCAGCGCAGCCATCATCATCACGTGGAAGGCATTGTGCATCATCACGGCCCGGCTCATGTGCACCCCCATCACGACCATGATCATAAGCATGATCACGGTCATGATCATCACCAGCCCTACCCCCATGCGCATCATCCTCTGGGGCCGCGAAGCTCGGCCAAGACATTCGGCGGGGTAAAGTCCACGTGAATTATCTGAACGATCCGGAGGCGATCTATCGGCAGTCATTTGCCGCAATCCGCGCCGAAGCGGACCTGTCGAGCCTGCCTGCCGAAACTCATGCGATTGCGCTGCGGATGATCCACGCCTGCGGCATGGTGGATATTATTGGCGATCTGCGCATCGATCCTCTTTTGCCTGCTGCGCTTACGGCAGCGCTGGGCGCTCATCGCCCGATTTTCACCGATTGCGAAATGGTTCGCAGCGGTATCATCAAACGCAACCTGCCGCCCAAAACCGAGATCATCTGCACGCTAAATGATGGCCGCACCCGCGATATCGGTATCACCGGCAATACCACCCGTTCCGCGGCAGCAGTCGAGCTGTGGAAGCCGCACCTTGCAGGCTCGATTGTTGTGATCGGCAACGCTCCGACCGCGCTCTTCGCTCTTCTGGACCTGATCGATCGCGGCGGTCCGCTGCCGTCCGCCATCATAGCGATGCCGGTAGGTTTCGTCGGTGCCGCGGAATCCAAGGCCGAGCTCGTATCCGATCCGCGCGGCATCGCATTCGCAACATTGCTCGGCAGGCGCGGTGGTTCGGCCCTTGCCACGGCTGCTCTCAACGCCATCATTGCCGAGCGTGCCGCATGAACCGTTCTCTGTCGCTCATTGGCATGGGCGAAGACGGCTTCGATGGTCTCTCCGCCGGCGCCCGAACTCTGATCGCCGAGGCTGATGTCATCGTTGGATCGGGCAGGCTGCTTGGACTTCTGCCGCCCCTGTCTGCTGCGCTCTACAACTGGCCATCGCCCTTCGACCCGATGGTCGATCGCATTCGCGACTGGGTGGACAAGCGTGTCGTCATTCTCGCCACCGGCGATCCGATGAACTACGGCGTCGGCGCACTGCTAGCGCCGCGCTTGAAGCATGATCTCAAGATCATCCCCGCGCCTTCGGCCTTCTCTCTTGCCGCTGCACGCATGGGCTGGTCGCTGCCCGACGTCGAGATGATCTCTCTCCATGGCCGAAATATTTCCCTCATCGAGCCCGTCATAGCACCCGGCGTCAAAATCCTTGCTCTCAGCGAAGGTGACGAGACGGTCCGCGCCGTGGCGCAGCATCTCGTCGAGCGCGACTATGGCGAGAGCGCAATCACCGTTCTCGAGCATATGGGCGGCCCTCTCGAACGGTGCGCGAGTTGCAAGGCTTCGGAGATGCCTCAGCAGCGGTTTGCGGATCTCAGCACCATCGCTGTCGAATGCACGGCCGGCCCCGGTGCAGTGCTTTTATCGCGCGTTCCAGGCCTGCCGGACGATCTATACGTTCATGACGGACAATTGACCAAGAGAGAAGTGAGGGCCATTACTCTTTCAGCCCTTTCTCCGGTCGCCAATGCCTTGCTGTGGGATGTCGGAGCGGGATGTGGCTCGATCTCAATTGAATGGATTCGCGCCGTCCGCAGCGCCCGCGCGATCGCTTTCGAGTCAGATGAACAGCGCAGCCGGATGATTTCCGAAAATGCGCGGCGGTTGGGCGCGCCGGACATAACGATCATCACAGGCAAGGCACCCGAGGTGCTGGCGAATCAACCCACCCCCGATGCCGTTTTTCTTGGCGGCGCGATGTCCAATGATGCGGTGTTCGACGCCGCATGGCGCGCGCTGCGATCCGGCGGGCGCTTCGTGGCAAACGCTGTCACTCTGGAAGGCGAAGCGGCGCTGTGCCGTCGTCACCGGGCGCACGGCGGCGAGATCTTGCGCATCGATACCGCCCATGTCGTTGCCCTCGGAACCAAACGCGCTCTGCGTCCGCGCCTGGCCGTGCTGCAATGGCAGGCCCGAAAACCATGAGCGGAGCGGGAAAGCTCTATGGTGTCGGCGTCGGCCCAGGCGATATCGAGCTGCTCACGCTCAAGGCTGCGCGGCTCTTAAGCGAGGTGAAGATCATCGCCTATCCGGCAGCGAACGGCGGCGAAAGTCTCGCCCGCCGCATCGTGGCACCGCTGATCCCCGAGAATGCGCGTGAAATGCCAATTGCGATACCGATGGAAGAAGGCCGGGACGCCGCCCGCAGCGCCTATGATGCCGCGGCACAGTCCATAGCCGGTCATCTCCGCCAAGGCAGCGACGTATTGTTTCTGTGCGAAGGCGATCCGTTTTTCTATGGCAGCTTCATGTTCATCCACGAGCGTCTAGGCAGCAGCTTCGAGACAATAATCGTGCCGGGTGTCACCTCGCTCACTGCCTGCGCCAGCGTGCTCGGACGCCCGCTCGCGGCGCGCAATGAAGTGCTCAAGATCGTGCCGGCACCTCTCCCCGAAGAGCGCCTTCGTGCCGAACTGCAGCACGCCGAGGCCGCCGCCATCATCAAGATCGGCCGCCATTTCGACAAGGTGCGCAAGGTGCTCTGCGACCTCAATCTCGCTGCCCGCGCCTGCATAGTCGAGCGCGCCACCCAGGGCGATCAGCGCATTACGCCAATGAACAACATGGCCCCCGGCGACCGCCCTTATTTCTCGACGATCCTCATCTATAACGGCAGCGAACAATGGCGATGACCCCGGCGATCTTCGTGCTCACTGCCTCGGGGCACCGGCTCGGCAGCACTCTCGCGTCGCACCTTGAGGCTTTGCTCGTTGAGCCTGACGATTTCGCCGGCGCGCTGCACCGCGCGTTTGACGAAAACCGCCCGATCATCGGCATCTGCGCTGCCGGTATCCTGATAAGACTCCTCGCGCCGAAACTGTCGGACAAGCGCGCGGAGCCCCCGGTCATTGCGGTCGCCGAAGACGGATCCTCCGCCGTGCCGCTGCTCGGCGGGCATCACGGCGCGAACGATCTGGCGCGCCGCATCGCCGGGATCACCGGCGGCAGCGCCGCCATCACCACCGCAAGCGAGCTGCGCTTCGGCATCAATCTCGATGAGCCCGAGGGCCACACCCTGGCCAATCCCGCCCACCTCAAGGGATTTCTCGCTTCGCTTCTGGCGGGCAATAAAATCCGCGCCAAAGGCGAAGCTGCCTGGCTTTCGTCGCTGCCGCTTGCCGATGATGCCGAGCTGAGCCTGCTCATTACCGATTACGAGGTGCCGGGGAATGAAAAGGCCCTCGTCTATTATCCGCGAAGGCTCGCTCTGGGTGTTGGCTGCGAACGCGGCGCCAGCCTCGAAGACCTTCTCCAGAATGTCGAGGGCATCCTGACAGCAGAAGGCCTCGCCAAGGGTGCCGTCGCCTGCGTCGCATCCATCGACGTCAAGGCCGACGAGCCCGCCGTTCATGGTTTAGCTGCCCATCTCGGTGTGCCTGCGCGCTTCTTCTCAGCCGATGAGCTGAACGCCGAGACAGCTCGACTGCGCACGCCTTCCTCCCTCGTGCTTCGTGAAGTCGGCTGTCCCGGCGTAGCCGAAGCAGCCGCCTTGCGGGCAGCTGGTGCGGAAGGCGAGCTCCTCATTGCCAAGACCATTCGCGCCCGCACGACCTGTGCCATCGCTCGCGCCGCAGCGCCGATCGATGCCCTCAGCGTGGGGCGGGCGCGCGGCAGCCTGTCGATCATCGGCATCGGACCCGGCACTGCCGAATTGCGCACGCCTGCCTCCCTGGCGGCACTGCGCCGGGCAACCGACTGGGTAGGCTATGAACTCTATCTCGATCTCATAGCCGATCTTCGCCACGGCCGCAGGGAACATCGTTTCGCCCTGGGCGATGAACGGCCGCGCGTGCGGCACGCCATCGACTTGGCTGGGGAGGGCCGCGATGTCGCTCTCGTCTGCTCGGGCGATCCCGGCATCTACGCCATGGCGTCGCTGGTTTGCGAGATGCTGGATCCCGCCTCGAATGAAAACCTCACCGAGCCGCAGCGCCGCATCGAGCTGAGCATCGTTCCGGGTATTTCGGCGTTTCAGGCCGCCGCGGCCCGGGTCGGCGGTTTCATCGGTCACGATTTCTGCGCCATTTCACTTTCCGACCTGCTGACGCCGTGGCAGGTCATAGAAAAGCGGGTGCGCGCTGCCGCAGAAGGCGACTTCGTCATCGCCTTCTACAATCCAAGGTCCAAGAAGCGGACCGATCATCTTGGCCAGGCCATGGCCATTTTGAAAGCGAGCCGCCTTCCCTCGACGCCGGTGGTGGTGGCCAGAAACCTCGGCCGTGACGGGGAGCAGGTCGTTACCGTGCCCTTGGCCGAATTCAGCCCCGATGAGGTGGATATGCTGTCGGTGGTTCTCGTAGGCGCGCGCTCGAGCCGCAGCTTCCAGCGCGGCGATGCATCGAGAATTGCCTATACCCCGCGCGGCTATGCCTCCAAACGGGAAACCGCGTCATGATCGTGCATTTCATCGGCGCCGGACCCGGCGCGCCCGATCTTATCACCCTGCGCGGTTTGAAATTGATCGAGAGCTGTCCCGTGTGCCTCTATGCGGGTTCGCTCGTGCCGCGGGCTATAATCGATGCTGCGCCTCGCCAAGCCAGGGTCATCGACACTGTTGCCATGACGCTCGATGAAATCGTCGAGGAATTTCGCCGCGCACATGAATTGCAGTTGGACGTCGCCAGGGTGCATTCCGGCGATCCTTCTCTTTACGGCGCGATCGCCGAGCAGATGCGAAGGCTCGACGAACTCGGTATCGCTTACAATGTAACTCCCGGCGTTCCGGCATTTGCCGCGGCAGCGGCGGCGCTCAGCCGCGAGCTGACCCTGCCCGGCATCGCGCAGACAATCATTCTGACGCGCACGTCAATGAAGTCATCGCCCATGCCCGAGACCGAAACGCTCGCCGAGCTCGGCAGGTCTCGCGCCACGCTGGCGATTCACTTATCGATCCGCAATCTACCCTATGTGGAG
>DATFOT010000539.1:0-2928 GCA_035265265.1 Aestuariivirgaceae bacterium
TCCTTAAGGCTCGCTATGGCCTGAGCCTGACTGTGGAGGAGCGCGGAAAGAACGGCCTCGTCTTCCCAGGTGTCGAGACCGGCATATTGGGCTGATTGGCGTTCGGTGTTCAGCATTCAGACTGACCCATAGCGGTTTTCAAGCTCTGCCACGATTGCTATTACATGGCTCAATGAAGATACCACCAGCCTTGTTCATTGGAATCGACGGCGGCGGCAGCCGATGCCGCGCCCGAATCCGCGATTCAGCCGGCCGGATGCTGGGCGAGGCCGAAGGCGGACCATCCAATATCTATCAGGATTTGCCCACGGCGCTAGCAACAATCCTGGCAACGGCCAGCAAGGCGGCACAGGCGGCGGGAGTGCTGCCCGAAGAGCTGCATGCAGGTCTCGGCATCGCCGGCTTCATCACATCGGTTGCGGCAGAGAGCATCGCCGCCGCCGATTTTCCGTTCGCAAGCGCAGTTGCGGACAATGACGCCTATGCGGCCTGCATCGGCGCCTTTGCCGGTGCCAATGGCGGCATCGTCATTGCAGGCACGGGCTCGATCGGCCTGGCGCTTATCGACGGCAAACGCCTCATGGTCGGGGGCTGGGGCTTTGCGCTCGGCGATCACGGTTCTGGAGCGTGGCTTGGTCATCATGCGGTGCGCCGCGCCGCGCTTGCCATCGATGGACTGCTGCAACCGACACCGCTGATCGAAGCGTTGCTCAAAACCGTGGGCCAAGACCGGCTTCATCTGACGCGATGGTCAAGCCAAGCTGCGCCGAAGGATTACGCGCGGCTGGCGCCGCTGGTGTTCGAGGCGGCTGTCAAGGGCGATGTCCAGGCCATGACGATCGTGATCGAGGGTGCAGCCGCCATCTCGAATCTCGGAAGAGCTCTCCTGGCGAGGGGTGCGGGCAGGCTTTGCCTGCTTGGCGGCTTGGCAAAGGTGTACCCGCCCTATCTGGATGCCGATGTCAGAGCCTCGCTTGCGCTACCGGTCGCCGATGCGGTCGATGGTGCGATCATGATGGCCCGCCGGGCAAGGGGACTGAGCGAGAGGTGGGAGTAATGGAGGCGCTCTGTGGTGCCATGCTGTTCGACGGGGAAGTGCTCCGCGACGGGTTTGCCGTGCTGGTGGATGGCCCACTCATCGCCGATGTCGTCGCGGAATCGCAGCTGGCAGCGGGCCTGCGGCGCCACGACCTGGCGGGCGGCGTTCTGGCGCCGGGCTTCATCGATCTCCAGGTCAATGGCGGAGGCGGCATCCAGTTCAATGCCGAGCCCACAGCGGAAGGCATCAGGCGCATCGCCGAGGCTCATCGCCGGCATGGGACAACGGCTCTTCTGCCGACTGTCATTACCGATGCGCCGGAGGTGATGAGCAGAGCCATCGACGCGACCACCGAAGTGCGCGCGGCAGGGCTGCCGGGGGTGCTCGGCATTCACATCGAAGGACCGTTCATCGATGTAAAGCGCAAAGGCGCCCATGATGCGCGATTCATCCGAATGATGACCGAGGTGGATGCGGAGGCGCTCAGTGCCGCGGCATGCGGCGTGATGATGCTGACCGTCGCTCCCAATTGCGTGCCTCCACACATGATCCGCCGGCTTGCCGAGCGGGGTGTCATCGTCAGCCTCGGTCATGCGGCGGCGACCGCTGACGAGGCGCAGGCAGCTCTGAGCGCAGGGGCTAGGAACTTCACCCATCTGTTCAATGCGATGAGTCAGCTTGAAGGCCGCGCGCCGGGAATGGTCGGAGCTGCTCTGGCGGATCGAAACAGCTTCTGTAGCATCATTGCCGATGGCCATCACGTGCGCGACACCGCGCTCAGCGCGGCGATTGCCGCGAAATCCTTCGACAGGATCATATTGATCAGCGATGCGATGGCCAGTGCCGCGGGCGGCCCCGACCGTTTCGAGCTGCAGGGACGACCGGTGACGCGCGTCGATGGCCGGCTCGAGCTCGAGGATGGAACGCTGGCGGGCTCCAACCTGACCATGGAGGAGGCGGTACGCCATTGCGTCAACAGCCTGTCGGTGCGGCTCGAAGATGCTCTGCGCATGGCGAGCCTGAACCCGGCAACATTGATAAGGCGTGAAAAAGATTTGGGGCGCATTGCGCCGGACTATGTTGCAAACCTCGTTCACCTCGATGATGATCTCATGGTACAGGAGACTTGGATCGAAGGATCGCGAGGCTAGGATTTGAGATGCGAAAGTCATTTGTGATCTCCGCGGCGATGCTGGCGCTGCTGTCGGGCGGAGCAGCGGCTCATCACGGGTGGAGCAGTTACGACAGTTCCCGCCGAATGACGATCGACGGCCCGGTCAAGCACCTCCAGTGGGAGAACCCGCATGTTCATCTCCGGCTCGACCGCGAAGGCAAGGAATGGGAGATTGTGCTGGCGCCCATCACGCGCATGCAATTGCGCGGGCTTTCGCCTGACATGCTTGCGCATGGCACAATCGTCGCTACCGAGGGATATCCTTCGAGGCGAGTGGACAATGAAATGCGGGCGGAGCGTATTACGGTAGGGGGCAAGGTGTTCGAATTGCGCTAAGCGGCGAATCTCCATGCTCGCAGATTATCTCTCCCTTCTCGAAAGCTCGGAATTCGGGCGCATGACAAGGTGGTCGGCCTGGCTTTTCCCGTTCTCCAATATGGTCCATGTGCTGGGTTCTGCCCTGCTCGTCGGATCCATCGCGGTTTACGATATTCTGCTGCTTGGACGCCGCCATGACGTCGCCGCAGCGGTCGGTCCTGTCGCACTGCCGCTTGCATTTCTCGGCGTGCTTTTGCTGGTGCCGAGCGGATCGGTTCTCTTCGCTGCCGGAGCGAGAGCCATTGGCCGCAATCCCGCCTTCCTGTTCAAAATGACGTTGATCAGCGTCGGTATGTTCAATATCGCTGCCTATTATGCTGCTGCTTGGCGGCAGGGG
>DATFOT010000540.1:0-16228 GCA_035265265.1 Aestuariivirgaceae bacterium
GGGCCCTATGATCTCGTGATGGCGAATATCCTTGTCCGGCCGCTCGTCCAACTCGCGCCCGCATTTTTGCGCCTCATGGACATCGGGGGCCATCTCATTCTTTCAGGCCTGCTCACAGAGCAAGGCCAGTGGGTTGTGTCCGTCTATCGGGCGCTTGGATTCGTGCTCGCCCGCCGACTCGATGAAGAGGGCTGGGCAACGCTGATAATGCGGCGTGGATAGGAATACGGCCGGGTCGAAGCCCGGCCACAGCATTCGTGCGCGGTCGTCCCGTGATTACCGGCCGTCGCCCCAGACCATTCGGTGAATGTCGTTCCGCGAAATGCCGATGTCGCGCAACAGCCGCTCGTCAAGCGCCTCGAGCTGTTGCTCGGCGCGGCTGCGGGCGGCGTAGTCGACCAAGCCCCTCACGATCCTGCCGGCAAATGCCGGCACCTGGCGGAGCAAAGAGGATCGGCCTCTGCCGCTGCGGTCGATGGTTGTGGTGGTCATGATCGAACTCCTTCAAATTCTACGGACCTTGTGGGAGCATTCCCGGCCTTCTGTCCGTTGGTCAGACCGGTTTTTTTGCGGTGCACAATCTATATGGCAAGAATAGACGGGCCTTCTAGAGGGAGACGGCGCAGCTCAACCATGCACACTACGCATGAGGCTTAAATCGCGCGTTAAGGAATTGCCGCTCATTTTACTCCGACTTTTAAGCAGGTTAAGCGCACATGACCCCGGGTATGGTCGTTTGCATGCCCATGATTGGCCCTAGTTTATGCATATTCCGCGTGGCTGGCTGGCCAAGTTGTCTCGCACCGCAGCAGAGCTCGGCGCGTTAACCTCGCCATTGCTTGGGTGCCCCGGCCGTTCTATGGAAGGCAATGCTCAAAACACTTGATCCAGCGACCGAGAAGGCCGCTATTCCCCGCCGGCTAGAGGCTTTGCGCGCCGAACTGAAAAGCCAAGGGCTCGACGGCTTCATCGTGCCCCGGCAGGACGAGTTCCAAGGAGAGTATGTGGCACCCTATGCCGAAAGGCTACGGTGGCTCACCGGCTTCGGGGGATCCTGGGGCGTGGCCATCATCATGCTCGACAAAGCCGCCATATTCGTCGACGGGCGCTATACGCTCCAGCTTGCCGAACAGGTCGATACTTCGCTCTTCACACCGCGCCATCTCATCGAAGAGCCGCCGCATGAATGGGTGCAGGCCAATCTGGCGACGGGGCAGGTGCTTGGCTACGACCCGTGGCTCCTCACGCCCGAGCAGGTGAACCGGCTGAGCAAGGCCGCCGCCCAGGCCGGAGCAGAACTCAGGCCGGTCGACAGGAATCCGGTCGATGCGGTTTGGCCCGACCGGCCGCAGCGCCCGAGCAGCCCTGTGGAAGTCCAGCCGACACAGTTCGCCGGGCGCACGGCCGCCGAGAAGCTCGCCGAGACGGCGCGCAGCCTCGAGGCAATGGGTGCCGACGCGGCCATCATCACCCTGCCCGATTCGATCGCCTGGCTGTTCAACATCCGCGGCCATGACGTGGCCTATACTCCCGTGGTTCATGCCCAGGTCATCGTGCGGCGGGCGGGCAAGGCCGATCTCTTTATCGATCCAGCACGCCTCACCGAAGAGGCGAAAGATCATCTCGCCGCCGTGGTCCATATCCATCCGCGAGAAGCCTTCATCTCGCTGGTCGAGGCGCTTGGCCGCGAGAAGGCTAAGGTCGTCGCCGATCTGTCATCGCTGCCGCAGAGGGTGCGCTCGGCGATAGAGAGCGCCGGCGGAGCGATCGTCAACGGCCCCGATCCGACCGTGCTGCCAAAGGCACGAAAGAACACAGTCGAGCAAGAAGGGGCACGCAACGCCCACAGGCGAGACGGCGCCGCCATGGCGCGTTTCCTGTGCTGGCTCGAGCGCGAGGGACCGAAGGGGCGGCTCACGGAGCTAAGCGTTGCGGAAAAGCTCGAAGAGTGCAGACGCGGCACCGGTGAGCTGAGGGACCTTTCGTTCGAGACCATTGCCGCCGCCGGTCCCAATGCCGCGATCCCGCATTATCACGCCAGCCGCGAGAGCGATCGCAAGCTCGAGTCCAACGCGATTTTCCTCATCGATTCCGGCGCTCAATATCAGGATGGCACAACCGATATTACGCGCACCGTGATCATCGGCGAGCCGACGAGAGAAATGCGCGATCGATTCACCCGGGTGCTGAAGGGCATGATCGGCATTTCGACGATCCGCTTTCCGAAAGGCACGACGGGCAGCCAGCTCGACGTGCTGGCACGCGCGGCGCTGTGGAAGGCCGGCTGCGACTATGATCACGGCACCGGGCATGGCGTCGGCAGCTATCTATCGGTTCATGAGGGGCCGGCACGCATCAACAAGATCGATCGCACGCCGCTCGAGCCTGGGATGATTCTGTCGGACGAGCCTGGCTATTACAAGCCGGGCCGTTACGGCATACGCATTGAAAATCTCCTGCTGGTTCACGAGCCGCAAGAGATCGAGGGCGGCGATCGCGCGATGATGGGCTTCGAAAACCTCACTCTCGCCCCGATCGACCGGCGCCTCGTCGACGCAGCACTATTGACCGAGGAAGAACTCGCCTGGTTCAACGGCTATCACGCCCGTGTGGCCGCTGCCGTTGGACTATTGCTGGAAGGCGAGGACCGCGAATGGCTCATGAATGCCTGCGCGCCCGTCAATCGCCTGTAAATAGCCCCATCGGGGCTCGGCCATGACCTTTGTCAAAGTGCTATCCTCAGAACCGCCACGCTGGCGACGCCGATCACTACCACCGCTATCAGCGGCAGCCGCGCGATGGCTGCGAGCATGGTGATGATCGCCGCCAGCGTTTCCGCCGGCCCGGTCGCGAATATGGTCGGGGCGATCACCGCCATAAGAATGGCCGGTGGCATGGCATCGAGCGCTGTCTTGAGACGGCCTCCGACTTTTGTGAATCGCATGAGCGTGAAACCGGCGGCGCGAGTAGCGTAGGTGGCGAGCGCCATGCCGGCGATCGTCAGCAATGTGACGGGATCAGCCCACATCGGCCGGCCCTGGCTTGTAGGTGGCCGCAGCGAGAGCAACACCGGCGAAGCCGCCGAGCACGATGTACCAGGCGCCTGGAATGAACAGCTTGGAGAGCGCGGCGACGGCGCCGCTCACCGCCAGAATGGCGCCGGTCTTCGGCCCCCTCCAAAAGCTTGCCAGGATGACGATGAACAGGCTGGGAAAGGCGAAGTCCAATCCGTAGGCCGCCGGCTCGCCGAGCGAACGGCCGATGAGGGCGCCGAAAGTCGAAGCGATGGTCCAGCTGGCCCATAGGGGCAGCCCGAGGCCGAGATAATAAGGCCAGGTGAGCGGGCGCTGCAGCACGCGCCGCTCGGCGAGCGCCCAGACCTCGTCGACCAGCAGGAACATCGCAAAGGGACGCAGATGTGGCGCGATAGCCCCTAAGTGCCGCGAGAGCGAGGCTCCCATGAGCACATGCCGCGCATTGACCACGAGGACGGAAAAAATCACGAGAAGCCAGGGCACCGGATCACGCCAGAGATCGATCGCGACGAATTGTGCCGCGCCGCCAAACATGCTCCCACTGGCAAGCGCAGTTTCCAGCGGCGAGAAACCCTTCTTCGCCGCGAGCGTTCCCCAGAGCAGGCCGATGGGAATGGCTGCCAGCACGATGGGGATAATCTCAAGCGCGCCGCGGCAAAATTCGTCCTGCCAGCGCATTCTGCTGTCGTCTTTCACCAACAGACCCCCTCTCGTGCGGTGCTAAGGCTCGCCGGCGAGGCGCAGCCATTCGTCCTCATCGATCACCTCGATGCCGAGCTTCTGCGCCTCCTTCAGCTTAGAGCCGGCGCCAGGACCTGCCACGACAAGTGAAGTTTTCTTCGAAACCGAGCCGGCAACCTTGGCCCCGAGCCGCTCGGCCATGGCCTTGGCATCCTCGCGCGTCATCCTTTCGAGCGCGCCGGTGAACACGACCGTCTTGCCAGCAACAGGCGAGGCAGCATTGATCCGGTCCAGCGGACGCACCGTGACATGGCGCAGCAAATCGCGCACCACATCCACATTGTGTTTCTCGGCGAAAAATTCGGAAATTGCCGCAGCAACGATCTCGCCGATGCCCTCGATCCGCGTGAGCTCCTGAAAAGCACTGCTCTCGCGCGACTTGGCAGCAGCAACCATCTTGGCCAGAAACATTTCCGCCGACTCATAGGCCCGCGCCAGCGCACGCGCCGTCGTCTCGCCGACATGCCTGATGCCCAGAGCGTAGATGAACCGGTCGAAGGACACCGCGCGCCGCGCATCAATGGCCGCAAAGAGATTTCGGACGCTCGTTTCGCCCCAGCCTTCCCGCTCCACCAGACGATTGCCCGCGCGCTTTTCCAGAGTGAAGATGTCCGGCGGCGAGCTGAGCAGCCCGTCATCGTAGAACTCCTGGATGATTTTTTCGCCGAGCCCCTCAATGTCAAAGGCGTGGCGGGAGACAAAGTGACGGAGGCGTTCGACACGCTGCGCCGGGCAGATCAAGCCGCCGGTGCAGCGCCTGACGGCGTCAAGTTTCTGTGTCGCGGGATTGATCTCGCGAACGGCGTGGCTGCCGCAGGCCGGGCAGGTTTCGGGAAACACATAGGACTTGGCCGAGGCCGGCCGCTTCTCGGGCACGAAGCCCAGAATTTGCGGAATGACGTCGCCTGCCCGCTGGAGCATCACGGTATCGCCGATGCGGATGTCCTTGCGCCTGATCTCGTCCTCATTGTGCAAAGTGGCATTGGCGACCACGACGCCGCTGATCGTCACCGGCTTCAGCCGCGCGACGGGGGTGAGGGCACCGGTGCGCCCGACCTGAATTTCGATACCCTCGAGAATGGTCGCCGTTTTCTCTGCTGTGAATTTGTGCGCAAGGCCCCATCGCGGCGCGCGTGAGACGAACCCCAGGCGCTCCTGATAATCGATGCGGTTGACCTTATAGACGACGCCGTCGATCTCGTAGCCGAGCTTTGCCCGCTCGAGCTCGAGCTTGCGGTATAGCTCGAAAAGCTCCTTCGTGCCCCCGCACAGGTCCATCAAATCATTGACGGGGAGCCCCCATCGCCGGAAGGCCCGGCAGGCTTCCCACTGGGTCTTGCCGGGGAGCGGCCTGGCTTCGCCCCAGGTGTAGGCGAAAAAGCCAAGCGGGCGCGCAGCGGTGATCGAGGGATCGAGCTGGCGCAGGGATCCGGCGGCGGCATTTCTGGGACTGGCGAATGTCCTGCTCCCTGCGGCCTGCTGGCCGGCATTGAGCTTGAGGAAATCTTCAAGGCGCATATAGATTTCACCGCGGATATCGATCGTCTCCGGCACATCCCTGCCGGCAAGCCGCTGGGGAACATCTTTCACCATGCGAATGTTGGCGGTGACATTCTCCCCCTCATAGCCGTCGCCGCGCGTCGCGGCCTCGACCAGAAGCCCCTTGTCATAACGCAAGGAAACGGAAAGCCCGTCGATTTTGGGCTCGGCAGTGAGTTCCAGCGGCTCGTCCGGTGCGAGGCCGAGCAGGCGGCGGACCCGGGCGACGAAATCCTCGACCTCGTCGGTGGAGAATGCATTGTTGAGCGAGAGCATCGGCACGCGATGCCTGACCTTGCCGAATTTCTCGAGCGCGGCTGCGCCGACCTTAGCTGACGGCGTCGCAGCGGTGACAAGATCGGGGAAGCGCTTTTCGACCGCCTCGAGGCGCCGGCGCAGCTTGTCGTAGTCGGTGTCGGAGATAACGGGTGCATCATGCTGGTAATACAGCCGGTCGTGCTCTGCGATCTCCTCCGCCAGCCGCTTCAGCTCGGCTTTCGCCTGCCCCTTGGTGAGCGCGGCGACATCGGAGGGCGCGGCAGTCTTCTTCGCCACGGCTCACCCTGCCTGCGCGAGGAGCCGGTCGGCCTGGGCGCGGGCCTCCTCGGTAACCTTGGCGCCCGAGAGCATGCGGGCGATCTCCTCGCGCCGGCTCTTGCTGGACAGGAGTGCGACGCGTGTCACCATGCGCGCGCCGGTGCCGCCTACCTCTTCCATTTTGGAAATGAGCAGGTGGGTGCGAGCGCGGGCTGCGACCTGAGGCGAATGGGTGACGCATAGAACCTGCAGATCCGCGGCTAGCCGGTGCAGGCGCGAGCCCATCGCATCAGCTACCGCACCGCCGACCCCGGTATCGATCTCATCGAAGATCAGCGTCGGGGCCGAGCCCTTGGCGGCCAGCACGACTTTCAGAGCCAGCATGAAGCGTGCAAGCTCGCCGCCCGATGCAATGCGCATCAGCGGCCCGAGAGGCACGCCCGGGTTGGCGCTGACCACAAATTCCACCCGGTCGATCCCTTGTGGACCGGGCTTTTCCGCCCGCTCCTCGACCAGCGTCTCGAAGCGCGCCCTTTCGAGCTTGAGCGGCGGAAGCTCCGCCATCACGGCTTTATCGAGCAGGCGCGCTGCCGCCCGGCGGGAGCGGCTGAGTTCAGCCGCCAGGGCCTCGAAGCGCTTTCGTGTCTCTTGCTCCTCGGCCATCATCCGATGCAGGGTTTCGCCGCCGTCGTGGATCGACTGAAGATCGGCGTCGAAGCGCAACAGCAGGCTCGGCAGCTCACCCACCTGGACGCGATGCTTTCGGGCCAGCGCCCTGAGCGCGAAGAGCCGCTCCTCGGCCTTCTCGAGTGCGCGCGGATCAAAGGTAAACACATGCTCGGCGTCGGAGATCGCGCGCTGCGCCTCGCCCATTTCGAGGATGACCCGCTCGAGAGACGTGCAAAGCTGGTCGAGCTTGCCCAGGGCCTGGTCCCGGCGGCGTTCGAGCTTGCGCAGGGCAGCGTTGAGCCGCCCTTCGAGCGTGCCATCGCCCGAGAGCGCATCGCGGGCTTCGCTAATCGCCGCGGAAAACTGCTCGGCGTTCATCATCAGCTGCCGCTGCTGGGCAAGGGCTTCCTCCTCACCGCTCACGGGCGACAGGTCGCGCAGCTCCTTAACGGCATGTTCCACAAAATCGCGCTCGGCCTCGGCGCGGCGCACCCGCTCGCGCTGGCCATCGAGCGCATCGACGGCATTGCGCCAGACCTGCCATGCCTGCCCAACCTTCTCGGCCAAAGGCTCCAGGCCGCCATAGGCATCGAGAAGATCGCGGTGGCTTGCCACGTCGACGAGAGCGCGGTCGTCGTGCTGTCCGTGGATTTCCGATAAAAGCCCGCCGATCTGCCGCAGGAGATTGATGCTTACCGGCTGGTCATTGATCGAAGCGCGCGACCTGCCATCAGCCATCTGAATACGGCGGATCACGATGTCTCCCTCCACAACGATGCCATGCTCCGCCAGAAGCTTCAGCACCGTATGATTTCGCGCCAGGGAGAATGATGCGGTTACGATGCCCCGGCTTGACCCGGTGCGGACGAGCGAGCTGTCGCCGCGCGCGCCCAGAGCCAGGCCCAAGGCGTCGAGCAGAATAGACTTCCCTGCCCCGGTTTCGCCGGACAGCACGCTAAGCCCGTCCTCGAAGCTCAGGTCGAGTTTCTCGATCAGCACGATGTCTCTTATGGAGAGCGCCGACAGCATGGCGCCTTTATAGACGATTCAATCTTTGCCTAGAAAGGGTTGACGGCGCTGACCGCCTTGCTGATCCAGGATTCCTTGTTTTCCTCCGGCGCGATGCCGCCGGTCTGCAACAATGAATAGGCATCCTTGTACCATTGGCTGTTTGGATAATTATGGCCCAGAACCGCCGCGGCGGTCTGCGCCTCGGATTGAACCCCAAGCGCATAATAAGCTTCCGTCAGCCGGTAAAGGGCTTCAGGTGTCTGAGACGTCGTCTGGTATTTCTGGACCACGGTCTTGAAACGGTTGATCGAGGCCACATACGCCTTCTTTCGCAGGTAGTAGCGGCCCACCTCCATCTCCTTGCCGGCGAGGTGGTCGCGCGCCAGCACGGCCTTTGCATCGGCATCGCGCGCATAAATGGTATCGGGGAAACGCCGCGTGACTTCTTCGAGCGACTGGAGCGCGTTCTCGGTCACGGACTGGTCGCGTTTCACGTCCATGATCTGCTCGTAATAACACAGTGCGATAAGATAATAGGCGTAGGGCGTATCCTTGTGGCCCGGATGCAGCGTTATAAAGCGCTGGGCCGCGCTGACGGCAGTGTCGTATGAGTTCCTCTGGTATTCTGCATAGGCAGCCATGAGGATGGCTTTGCTGGCCAGGCCCGAATAGGGATGCTGCCGCTCCACCTCTTCGAACTGCTTCGCTGCGGTCTTGTATTGACCGTCCTTCAGCTTCTCGAGACCCTTGTTGTAAAGATCGCCGACCGGTTCGGTCTTGTCCGCGGCACTGAGATCCGGGGATACCCCTTCCGTCTTGCTCGCGCCGACCCCGGAGGGCGCAGCAGTGGTGCCGACCGGCGTGCTCGGCTTGTCGTCAAGAAGGCTCGGCAGCGCGCTGCAGGCCTCTAATCCAAATCCCGAGACAATGATCAAAGCCAAGGATAGGAGCCTGACCCGCAAGAGAGTTTCCTTCTTAATGCCTGGCGCTTGAATGCACGGTCATGTTCGTTTTCAACGGACTGCCGCGTCTGGATAAAGATGTCAAACCCGGCGGTTTTGTGACCGCCGGGTCCGACCATCCCCTCAATTCACGCGGAGCTAATTCGCCTGCCGCCGAAGAAACGCCGGTATCTCAAGCTGGTCATCGTCGAGCAGTTCGGGGTCGATTTGTGGGCCGAGCGGCGCCGGCGTCTGGGTCTTGTTCTCTTCCGCAGCGCGCGGTTTGGCACGCTGGCCCGGTCGTTGAGTCATCAGTGGCTCCTTGATGGTATGATCTTCATGCCCGGCCGGCTCGCGACGTCCGAGCCCGCTCGCCAATCTTTCGAAAAGACCTTTGCGGCGCTGCGCCGACCCATCGGTGATCTCGCCGATACGATTCTGCTGCGCCTGGATCTGCCGCTGCGCGTGGGGAGGAAATTCATCAAGGGCCGGCATCCGCGGCGGCACGCGGCCGGGCATTCTGCCGCCGGGACGCTGGGCTTCGGCGGTTTCACCGCTGTAAGAAGCGGCGGCACCAAAGCCCTCGTGTTCGGACTGCGGCTCACCGGCCTCGACATAGTGATCCTGGGCGTAGTCGCCGGGTCTCGGCCGTGGCGGCATCGCGGGAGCCTTGGTCATTGCTCTCGTCTCAACCGGGCGCTTCACCGGGATCGGCTGCTTGCCGGTGAAGCCATAGAGCGCGCCGCGCTTGGAGGCTTCGGGTTCGGGAAGGTCATCGGCGCTCAGAGCGCTTTCAGACTTGGCCAGCGCCTCCTGTGAAAGCCCCGTAGCGACGACCGACACGCGCATAGTGCCTTCGAGGGAATCATCGAATGTCGCGCCGAGGATGATATTCGCTTCGGGGTCGACTTCCTCGCGGATGCGCGTCGCCGCCTCGTCGACCTCGTAAAGCGTGAGATCGGGTCCCCCGGTGATGGATATCAGGAGGCCGCGGGCGCCGCGCATGGAAACATCGTCGAGCAACGGATTGGAAATTGCCGCTTCCGCCGCCTCGATGGCGCGCTTCTCGCCGGTTGCTTCGCCGGTGCCCATCATCGCCTTGCCCATTTCGCTCATGATCGCGCGGACATCGGCAAAATCGAGATTGATCAGCCCCTCCTTGGTCATGAGTTCGGTAATGCTCGCCACACCTGAATAGAGCACCTGGTCGGCCATGGCGAAGGCCGCGGCAAAGGTCGTCTTTTCGTTCGCTACACGGAAAAGGTTCTGGTTGGGAATGACTATGAGCGTGTCAACGTTCTTGGCCAGCTGCTCGATTCCGCGCTCGGCTGATATCATCCGCCGCTGGCCCTCGAAATGGAAGGGCTTGGTCACCACGCCCACGGTGAGAATGCCCTGCTCTTTCGAGGCGCGCGCAATCACCGGCGCGGCACCGGTGCCGGTGCCCCCGCCCATGCCGGCTGTGATGAAAACCATATGCGCGCCGGCGAGATGGTCCATGATCTCGGGCAGAGCCTCCTCGGCTGCCGCCGCGCCAACCTGGGGCTGCGATCCTGCGCCGAGCCCTTGTGTCAGAGCGGTACCCATTTGAATCCGGCGCTGAGCCGCATTGTGCTGCATCGCCTGGGCATCGGTATTGGCTATGACGAATTCCACGCCTTCCAGCCCCGATTCAATCATGTTGTTGACGGCATTGCCGCCCGCCCCTCCGACGCCAAACACGGTGATGCGCGGCTTGAGATCAGACAGATTGGGCACAGTGAGATTGATGGTCATTTGGCAGGCGTCCGTTGCTTCCCCATGATCATCTTTCTTACCCAAGTGATAACAAAAGGTTAATAAAGCCTTCATTTGATTCAAAAAGCTCAAGGCACCCCGTTAGGGGCCGAGAAACCATGGGCATCGGGCGGCGATAAAGGAAACGGCGGCACTCGAAAAAGCCGCCGCCGTCTCCCGCCTTGAGGACCTGAGGGTCTCAGGTCCGCCGCATATCCCTTCAGAAGCTTTCCTTGATCCATTTGCCGACCCGGGAAATATAATTCCCCTCAGCGGGCAGGGTGTTGCCGGCCGGCAGATTCCAGATGTGGCGATCGGGCCGTATGGCATAGTCGAGAAGGCCCATGGCAACGGAGAAGCCCGGAATTCTCGCATTTTCCGGCATCGCATAGAGACCGCGGGGGAGACCCGTCCGCACCAGCCGGTTCAGCACGAGGCCGGCGGCCTCGCGCAGCCCGGTCAGCTGGCTTGCGCCGCCGCCAAGCACGATTCGATTGCCGGCAAGCGCACCGAAGGGCGAAAGGGCGAGCCGGTCACGCACGATCTCGAGGATTTCCTCAACCCGCGGCCGGATGATGCCTGTCAGCATCGAGCGCGGCAGGTGATGCACCTTGTCTACGCCCAGTTCGCCCAGGAGCGGCACGACCACATGCTCCCGGTCGTCGTCGGAAGCGGGCAGCGCCGAGCCATAAAGCGTCTTGAGGCGCTCCGCATGAGCAATGCTGGTCGAGAGCCCGCGGGCGATATCGTTGGTGATATGCTGGCCGCCGACGGGTATGACATCGGCGAAGATGAGCCGGCCTTCGCAAAAGGCGGCAATGCCGGTGGTCGAGCCCCCCATTTCGACATAGGTCACGCCGAGAGCCATTTCGTCGTCGACCAGCACGGCCCGCGCCCCGGCATAGGGAGCGATGACGTAATTCGCGATGTCGAGGTGACAGCGTCCAATCGCCAGGCCCAAATTTCTGATGGCACCCGGTTCCACCGTGACCGCGTTGACATCGACCGAAAGGGTCTGGCCGAACATTCCGAGCGGCTGTTTCACGCCATGGGCGTCATCGATGTGATATTGCACGGGCGTGGCATGAAGGACGGCCCTGCCCCGGCCATCGAGCTTCTGGAGGGCTGAGGAAATCGCCCGCTGCATGTCTGCCGGGCCGACATCGGCCGTCATCACGCGCGTCTCGCCCGAATACACTTCACAGCGCGGCCTGCCTCCGGCAACGCTCACGATGACCTCGCCGATCCTGACCCCGGCCATGCGCTCGGCAGCCTCGACCGCCAGCCTGATGGCGCGATCGGCCGCCTCGATGTCGACCACCGCGCCTGCTCTCACCCCGCCCGAGGCCTGATGGCCGGATCCCCTGATCCGCAGTTTTTGCCCTGCGGCCGGTTCCTGCTCTGTCTGCCGAGGCCGCATGCGTTCGGCGATGAGGCAGCTCACCTTCGTGCTGCCGACATCCAGGGCAGCGACGATATTCGTGTCCTCGGCTGACCGCTGGCGGGACCCTTTGCCCTTGGCGGACGTGAAACTGATTACTGACATCTAGAGCTTCCCGATTACCGCTAGCGCGCGCTCACCTTCAAATTTTCCGTGCCCTGCGGTGTGATGACGGCGCGGCCGGGCAGCCGCAGATCGACGCTGACGATGCCCCTGGAAAGGAGACGATAGTCCCGATCGGCCCGCTCGATCCATTCCAGCGCAACGTCCACTCTCTCCTCGGGCAGAGCGACGGCGACATTGTTGGCAAAATAAAGAGTCCACCTGCGACTCCCCACGCGTGCTGCCGCCTTCACCTTCGCCCCCAGCTCCCGGTGTGACGCAAGTTGGTTAAAAAGATCATAAGCGGCCAGCTGCGCGCCTGCACCCGTGACGAGAGGAAGAATGCCTGCGTATTTCTTCACATCGGCGCCCATCGCCACGCCGGTTCTATCGATCACGAAATACCGGCCGTCGCGCTGCCAGATCGCGAACGGTTCCCGTTCGGTGATTTCGATCTCCAGCGTGTTGGGAAAGACTAGGCGAATTGCGGCCTTTTCCACCCAGTCGATATTCTGAAGCAAATTGCGGGCCTGCTCGGCGTCAAATCCGAAAAGCGGGCTGCCCGGCTCGAGGCCCATGGCTGCCAGAACGCTCTCGGGCGTGCGCCGTTCCAGCCCCGAGATGCGGATCGTCTGCGCGGAATAGCCCAGGATCGGCGCGATGCGTCCGAGGAGCGAGTGGTCGGGAGTGTCGATCGAATCCAAATGCTCGCCCCGCGCGAGCCCGTAGCCGATCACCGCGATCAGAAAGCCCAAGGCGGAAATTCGGCTCAATGCGCGCACGAGCATGTGATCACCCAGCCGCCATAGACGGCCAAGGGCGCGGCGCCGGCGCCGATATATGCGGAGTTCGGATGCCTGCTCGTGCGTCATCGGTTCACCGAAGCATCATTGACCATCCAGGTGACGAGCTGCTCGAAGCCATGGCCCGCATGGGCGGCAAGCTCAGGTACAAGGGATGTTCCGGTCATTCCCGGCTGGGTATTCACCTCGAGGATCACCAGATCTTGCTCGCCCGGCGTATCGTCATAGCGAAAATCGGCGCGGCTTATTCCTTTGCAGCCGAGTGCGGCATGGGCGCTAAGAGAATACTGCTGCACCCTTCGATAGACTTCCTGCGGAATTTGCGCCGGCAGGACATGATTGGAGCCCCCTGGCGCGTATTTCGCCTCGTAATCATAGAAGCCCACCCTCGGCTCGATCTCTATCACGCCGAGCGCCACATCGCCCATCACTGCGCAGGTCAGCTCCTTTCCTGGTACGAATCGTTCTACCATCACCTTGTCGCCATAGAGCTTGCGCTCGTTGACGATGCTGGTGACGGGATTGTTGGCGCCCGCCGGCACGATGTGAACGCCGACGCTCGACCCCTGGGCCACGGGCTTGATCACATAGGGAAGAGCCATGGGATGGGCGGCGGCGGCCTCCTCGATGTCGACGAGAATGCTTTCGGCAACCGGAACGCCTGCGGCACGAAACAGGCATTTGGACTTTTCCTTGTGCATGGCAACCGCGGAAGCGAGCACGCCCGAATGGGTGTAGGAAATGTCCAGGGTTTCGAGAATCCCCTGCACCGTGCCGTCCTCGCCCCATTTGCCATGGAGTGCGTTGAAGGCAACGTCGGGCTTGAGCTCGTCGAGGACCGCGGCGATGTCGCGGCGCACGTCCAGCAGAGTGACGTGAAATCCGGCCGCCTCCAGCGCCCTGCCGCAGGCATCGCCGGAACGCAGGCTCACTTCCCGCTCAGGCGACCATCCGCCCATCAGAACGGCAACATGGGTATTCTTGGGGATTCTCATTTCATTACAGCGCGGCGACACCGATGCGCTTGATTTCCCATTCAAGCTCGATCCCGGAACACTCCTTGACGCGCCGGCGGACGGTTTCGCCGAGTTCTTCGAGCTGGGCTGCGGTGGCACCCCCCTCGTTGATGAGGAAATTGCAGTGGAGCTCTGATACTTTAGCCGGGCCGATTGCGAAACCGCGCAAGCCCGCTTTGTCGATGAGCTGCCAGGCCTTTTGACCGGGAGGGTTCTTGAAGGTCGAGCCGCCCGTGCGGGTCCTGACCGGCTGGGTGGATTCCCGGCGATTGGTGATCTCTTCCATGGCGGCCGAGATCTCCGCCCCATCGCCCGCCTCGCCTTGCAGCAGCGCTGCCGTGAAAATCAGTTCCTCCGGTGCGCCACAATGGCGGTAGGCATATTGCATATCACGGTTTGCCAGCACGATCTTTCGTCCCCCCCGATCAACTCCATGCGCTTCCACTAAGACGTCCTTGGTCTCCCCGCCATAGGCACCGCCGTTCATACGCAAGGCGCCGCCAATCGTGCCCGGTATACCTCTCAGAAACGTTAATCCGGCAATGCCCCTGTCGAGCGCGAACCGCGCAACTTTCACGTCCGGCACGGCCGCACCGGCAAGCACGCGGAAATTCTCTTGCGCTTCGAGCTGGCCAAACCCGCGGCCCAGACGGATGACCACTCCTTTGACGCCGCCATCGCGAACGAGAAGGTTCGAGCCAACACCGATGGGATAGACGGGGATATCGTAAGGGAGGCCGGCCAGAAATCCGCTCAGGTCTTCCGCATCGGCCGGGGTGAACAATATCTCCGCTGGACCCCCGGTGCGAAACCAGGTGAGATCGGCTAGGGGAAAATTTGCCTCCAGACGGCCGCGAACCTTTGGCATCAGCGGCAGAAGGGCGTCGCCCTTCACCGGCCCTGTCATGAATGCGCCCGCTTTCGGTCGAGTTCGGCAAGCTGACCGGGGAGCGCATAGGCCCATTGCGTGATCGTGCCGGCGCCGAGGCAGACCACGATGTCGCCCGGTGAAGCGATGCTGCGCACGGTCAAGGGAAGCTCGTCAGCACCATCGATGCACAGGACCTGCCGGTGGCCGCGGTCGCGCAGGCCTTCGGCAAGAGCTTCGTGCGTGGCTCCCTGGATCGGCTGCTCACCCGCTGCATAGACGGGAGCCACGATCACCGCATCGGCATCATTGAAGCAGCGGCAGAACTCGTCGAAGAGATGCGACAAACGCGTGTAGCGGTGCGGCTGGACGACGGCAATCACGCGTTTCCTGCCGACCTTCCGCGCGGCCCCGAGCACCGCGGCGATCTCGACGGGATGGTGGCCATAGTCATCGAACACCGCGATGCCGTCGTGAACGCCTGTCCTGGTGAACCTGCGCTTCACTCCGGCGAAACCGTGCAGACCTTTGCGGATATCCTCATCGGCGACACCGAGCTCATGGGCAACGGCAATCGCACCGGCAGCGTTGAGGGCGTTGTGGTCGCCGGGCATGACGAGGCGCAGATCCGTTATGACATGCGCCGTGCCGCTGCGGCGGTTGGAGATCGTCACGGTGAAACGGCTCTCGCCATCCACATAGTCGAGGTCGGTCAGCCGCACGTCGGCCTGGGGGCTGCGCCCGTAGGTAATGATCTGGCGATCCCTGATGCGGCCGATCAGTGCCTGCACCTCGGGATGATCGATGCACATGACCGCAAAGCCGTAGAAGGGGATGTTCTCGACGAAGGCAACATAGGCCTGGCGGGCGGCATCGAAGGTGCCGTAATGGTCGAGATGCTCCGGATCGATGTTGGTCACGATCACCACATCCGCCGGAAGCTTCACGAAGGTGCCGTCGGACTCATCGGATTCAACGACCATCCAGTCGCCGCGGCCGAGCCGGGCATTTGTGCCATAGGCATTGATGATGCCGCCGTTGATGACGGTGGGATCGAAGCTGCCGGCATCGAGCAGCGCGGCGACGAGAGAGGTCGTGGTCGTCTTGCCGTGGGTGCCCCCGACAGCCACGCAGGATTTGAACCGCATGAGCTCGGCCAGCATCTCCGCCCGGCGCACGATGGGCAGCAGCCTTGTGCGCGCCGCCTTGAGTTCGGGATTGTCGTCCTTCACGGCTGAGGACACGACGACAACCTGCGCGTCCTTGAGGTTCTCCGCCGCTTGGCCGATGACGACATCAATGCCGTGCTTGCGCAGCCGCGCGGTGTTGTAGTTCTCGGTGAGGTCCGATCCCTGTACCTTGTAGCCGAGCGTCAACATGACCTCGGCGATGCCGCTCATTCCGATGCCGCCGATGCCGACGAAATGGATCGGTCCTACGTCACGAGGTAACTTCATGCTCTAGTCCCACTTTCTCGACGCTCGATACCCTCGCCGGCGCAGCCGCCAGCCGTTCAACAACATCTGCAAGACGCTCGGCCGCATCCGGGCGGCCGTGACCCAGGGCAGCCCTGGCAGCTTCGGCGAGCTCTGCATCCTGGTAGCGGAGGCGGGTGAGCACTGCCGCCAGCATTTCGGGCGTGATCTCACCTTGGCGCAGCAGCCAGCCGCCGCCGGAGGCTGCAAAGTTTTCCGCATTGCGCTGCTGATCATTGTCGACTGCGTGCGGCAAGGGCACCAGCAGAGCCGG
>DATFOT010000541.1:0-9088 GCA_035265265.1 Aestuariivirgaceae bacterium
CGGATCGAAGCGCCGATATCGCTGCCGATCTCGAGCGCCGACAGGCCGATGGCGAGTGCTGCCGCAGAACCGCCCGATGATCCGCCAGGAGAGCGCGTCATGTCCCATGGGTTGCTGGTGGTGCCGTAGATGTCGTTGAACGTCTGCCAGTCGGCCAGCATCAGCGGCACGTTGGTCTTGCCGAAGACGATGGCGCCGCCCTGCCCCATCCGCTCGACAGCCACTGCGTCGGCCGCGGCAATATTGTGGCGATGAGCAGGTACGCCCCAGGTCGTCGGCGTGCCGGCCCAATCAAATGATTCCTTGATCGTCATCGGCACGCCGAGGAAAGGTTTTCGGCCCTCGTCCCGCCTTAGCCGCGTGTCCGCCGCGCGGGCCATTTTTCGCGCCCGCTCGATATCGGTGACGACGACGGCATTGATCCGAGGATTGAATGTCTCATAGCGTCGCCAGCAATGATCGAGAAGCTCCAGTGCGCCGAGCTTGCGGGTGCGCAAGAGCCTCGCCAGCTCTGTTGCGGATTTGAAGTGGAGAGCGGTGGAATTCTTCAAGTAAGCGAATCCGGCAGCACGGCCTTGCGTTTGGCCATATAATCATTAAGGGCTTCATCGTGGCCGGCATCGAGTGCTGGCGCCTCATATTCGTGCAATTGCCGTTTCCATGTGGCATTGGCGCGGCGCGCGGCGTCACGCTCGCCGTCGTCCCGCCATTGCTCGAAGGAATTGTTGTCGGCAACGATCGAGCGCCAGAAAGCCGTTTCGAAATTGGCCTGGGTGTGGGCGCAGCCGAGGAAGTGACTTCCCGGCCCGACTTCGCGGATAGCGGAAAGTGCCTGGCCGTTCTCCGAATAATCGACACCATCGGCAAAGCGCTGGAGCATCGAAAGCTGGTCGGCATCGATGATGAATTTTTCATAAGACGACACGAGGCCACCCTCGAGCCAGCCCGCGGCATGAAGAACGAAATTCACCCCCGCGAGAATGGTCGGCCACAGAGTGTTGGAACTCTCATGCGCGGCCTGTGCGTCCGGCAGCTTCGACGCGCAGAGCCCGCCGCCGGACCTGAAGGGAACATTCAGCCTGCGGGCAAGCTGGGCAGCGCCGAAGAGAACATGGGCTGGTTCCGGCGTTCCGAAGGTCGGCGCTCCGGACTGCATGGAGATCGAGCTGGCGAATGTGCCGAAGACCACGGGCGCGCCAGGGCGGCAGAGCTGCGCGAAGGCCATGCCGACCGACGCTTCGGCGAGAATCTGGGTCAGAGTGCCGATCGCCGTCACCGCCGACATCGCGCCCGAGAGGATGAAGGGCGAGATGACGGTCGCCTGGTTGTTGCGCGCGTAGACCTTGAGTGCCCCGACCATGGTGGAGTCGAAGACCAGCGGCGAATTGGCGTTGATCAGATTGACCATCACGCAATTTTTGTCGACGAACTCGTCGCCGAAGACGATCTTCGCCATGTTGACGCTGTCTTGGGCGCGTTCCGGCGCGGTGACGGAGCCCATGAACGGCTTATCGGAATAGCGCAGGTGGCTGTAGACCATGTCGAGATGGCGCTTGTGCACCGGTATGTCGACCGGCTCGCAAACCGTGCCACCGGAGTGGTGAATCGAGGGGGCCAGGTAGGCCAGCTTCACGAAATTGCGAAAATCCTCGATCGTGGCGTAGCGGCGACCCTCGTCGATATTGCGGATGAAGGGCGGCCCATAGACCGGGGCAAAAACCGTGTTGTTGCCGCCAATGACCACGTTGCGGTCGGGATTCCTGGCAAATTGGGTGAATTCCTTCGGCGCGGTCTTGATCAGCGATCGTACGAGACCCTTGGGAAAACGCACGCGCTCGCCCTTGATGTCGGCGCCGGCATCTTTCCACATGGCGAGCGCTTCGGGATCTTCACGGAAATCAATGCCGATCTCCTCAAGCACGGTCTCGCAATTGCGCTCGATGAGCGCCAGGCCGTCTTCGCTGAGGACCTCGTAAAGGGGAATATTGCGCCTGATATAAGTGAGCTGGGTTTGATGGCCCCCAGAACGTGCGGCACGGCGCGCTTCGGCACCGCCTCCGCCGCGACGCGACCGGCGATCGGAGGCTTGAGGAGCGTTGGTCAAAGATCTGGCTTCCTTGCTTTGGGTGAGACCCAATATTTCATAACGTTTTGAGCCCTCGCCTGCGATGCATGAAACGCCTTCCATACGGCTGGATGCGACAATTTCCGAATGCGAGGGCCTGCCACTATTGGTTGATTAATCTACTGGTTACTACTTTAACGTTACATTGATGGCTTCGGGGGAGGTCATGAGCAATGCGTTTGAGGATATTTGAGAGAGCAATCCTCTGCGCCGTCTGCTTGGCGTCTCCTGCGGGCGCGGGCACAGTCACCGACACATTCGATGTAACCCTCACGATTCAGGCGGGCTGTGAAGTCAGCGCGCCCAACAACCTCAATTTCGGCACTGTGACCTTCCTCGATACGGCCCTGACGACAACAGCCGATTTCAGCGTGAGATGCACCAGCGGGACCAATGGAACCATTGCGTTGAACGCCGGCATCGGTTCCTCAGGGACGGTCGCGACGCGGACGATGGAATCCGGCGCCAACTCGGTCAATTATAGTCTTTATACGAGCGGTACCTACGCCACGATCTGGGGTGACGGCTCTTCAGGAACGTCTACCGTCACCCATAATGGGACTGGTTCGACAACCACTTTGACAATCTTCGGCCGAGTCCCCAGTCAAACCACGCCGACGGCGGCGACCTACAGCGATACCATCACCATAACGGTGACGTATTAGACGCAACACATGATGCACAGCGCAAGAGCACTATTGCTTGTTCTCATTATGCTGATTGCCGGCCCGGCGGCTGCTGCAATGCTGAGCGTATCGCCGGTAACCCTCGAAATCGCCGCTCCGCGGACCAATGCCAAGCTCAATTTGGAAAACCGCGGCGCAGAGCCGGTCACAGTCCAGATTCGGGTGTTTCGCTGGGCAAGCAAGAATGGCAAGGAGAGCTTGACGCCGACCACCAGCGTGGTGGCGAGCCCGCCCATGGCCACGCTGAAGCCGCAGGGAAAATATACGGTGCGGATCGTGCGCGTGGCCAAAGAGCCCGTCACGTCGGAGGAAAGCTATCGGCTGCTCGTTGATCAGCTGCCGAAGCTCGTCAACCAACCTGGCTCGGCTGTGAGTTTTCTCATCCGGCAATCCATTCCGGTTTTTTTTACAACCGCAGAATTGCAAAAACCGTCTCTCGTTTGGTCAGCGCGTATCGAGGGGTCGAAACTCGTGCTCGCCGTCGAGAACAAAGGACGGCGGCGGGCGAAGCTGTCGAAGATCAAGTTCAACAGTCCGGCCGGCGTTACCAATGGACCGGACGACGGGCTGGCCGGCTATGTGCTTGCAGGGTCGACCGCTCAATGGGTGCAGCCGAGCCCGCGAGGTTTGGCACCTGGTGCCAAGATCACAATAGTAGCGCAAAACGAACATGGCCCTGTCGAGGCGACCGCAGTTGTCGGGGCCGCTGATTAGAGTGCTTTTGTTGGCGGCCGCCGTCAGTTCAACCATTGTAGATGAAGTGGAGGCAGCTGGCGCCATTCCGCTGCAGCTCGAGTTGATCATCGAGGGTAAAGCGACCGATACGGTCGCCAGCTTCGACCTCTTTGAAGACGGGCGGCTGGCGGCGCGGCGCAGCGATCTTGCCGAACTCGACCTGCCGCTCCCCGAGGGAGGCAGATCAGACGAACTTATCGTCCTCAATAACATCCCGGCGCTGAAATATCGGTATGACGAGGAGCAGCAATCAGTCGAACTGTGGATCATCCACGATGAATCAAATCCGCGTTCCATCCGCTTGCAAAGCGAAGAGGACGCTCTCATGCAGGAAGCGATAACTGGACTCTATGCCAATTATTCCCTTTACGGCAGCGCGGCCGGAGAAATCGACGGCGTGCGATACAGCGGCGCCTCGGTTCTGGTGGACGCCCATGGATTCAGCAAATACGGCACATTGGCGCAGTCGCAAATCCTCGGCATGACGCCGGAGAGCGAGGGTCATCTCACAAGGCTCGACACGACCTATTCCTTCTCCAGCAGCGAGCACATCGCCAGCTTGAACGCCGGAGACATCATCACCGGCGGCATGTCATGGAGCACTCCCATACGGATGGGCGGGGTGCAGCTGAAGCGAGACTTCGGCACCCGCCCAGACCTCGTTACGAAACCGCTGCCGTCGGTCCGCGGTTCGGCAGCGGTTCCGTCGACGCTCGAAGTGTTCGTCAACAATGTGAAACAATATTCAGATGACGTGCCTGAGGGCGCATTCGAGCTTCAGGATATTCCGACATATTCCGGCAGCGGCGTCGCGCGCATCGTGCTGCGCGATGCGCAGGGACGCGAAACCGTTACGGAGCAGCCCTTTTATTCTTCACCGATCCTTCTGAAACCGGGGCTCTACGATTATTCCATCGAAGCCGGCCTGCCACGGCGCAACCAGGGCACGAGCTCGTTCGACTACCAGGGAAGCCCCGCCGGGTCGGCGAGCCTGCGCTACGGGCTTGAGGACTGGCTGACGGTCGAGGGCCATGCGGAGGGCATGGAAGACCTGCTCAACGGGGGCGTCGGAGCGGTCATCAGCGCCGGAGCCCTGGGAGTTGTCACCGCTTCTGCTGCGGGAAGTGTTCACGAGGGAGCGGCGGGCGTGCAGCTGCAGGCAGGATGGGAATTCAACAGTGGGAACTTTTATCTCTCCGCCAGCGCGAGACGCGGCTTCGGGGCCTATGCCGATCTGGGTATCGCATCGGCAGATGAGCAAAGCAGCTTTGGTCTCAGCTCGGTTGAACAATTGACGGTCGGTTATGGCTTCCCGGACTGGCACTCGACCCTCGGGGCCAGCATCGTTCACAGCGAGAGCTATGAGGGCGTCGGGTCAACGATCATAAGCGCAAATTTCAGCCAGCAATTGCCCTACAACATCAGCTTTCAGGCCAGCGGCTATGGGGACCTGGCAGATCGGGACAGCCTGGGCGCAAGCATCGGCTTCACCATGCCGCTCGGAGAGAATTACAGCGGCTCGACGGGACTCAGCCTCTATAAAGACTATGCCGAGGTGACGACGAGCGTCGGCAAAGCCAGCGGCAACAAGCCCGGCAGTTATGGGTGGAGAATTGCCTATGGCGAAGGGGAGCGCAGCAACGCCCTCGCTTCGGCGAATTATCTCGCCCGAAAGAACGACGTGATCGCCACCGTGCAGACATCGGACGGCACGGGAAGCGGCACCATTGCTGCCACTGGTGCGGTCGTCGTGGCGGACGGCGAGCTGTTTTTTTCCCGACATATTGGCGATGCATTCAGCATCGTGGATGTCGGCCATCCCGATATCGAGGTGTTCAGCCAGAACAGGCCGGTGGGCAAAACCGGACGGAATGGCAAGATTCTCATCACCGATGTGGTGCCTTACCATAAGAACAAGGTCGAGATCGAAACCGACGGGCTGCCGGTCGATGCCGAGATCACCGAAACGGAAGCCGAAACAACCGTGGCGCGCAACAGCGGCAGCATCGTGAGCTTCAGGGTGGCGACGGACATCCGGGCGGCGGTGGTCGCGTTCGAATTCGGCGACGGGGCGTTCGTGCCCGCCGGCAGCATCGCAAAGGTGAACGGACGCGACGAGGCGTTCGTCGTCGGCTATGACGGACAGGCCTATCTAACGGGCTTGAACTCGGAGAATATTGCCGTGCTGGAACATCCGGGAGGGTCATGCAAGGCACATTTCAGCTATGTTCCTCTGGCCGATTCCCAGGTCTTCATCGATGGAGTTGCCTGCCAATGATCATGAGCCATCTGCGGAAGGCGGCATTGCTTGCCGCGTTCCTCCTTGTCCCTTTCCATCAGGCTATCGCCGCGCTGGTATGCACCGCCACGATGACCAACATGAATTTCGGAAACGTCACCGTCATCAACAACCAGAATGTCGACATCACCGGCACAGTCTCGATCAATTGCACGGGAGCGAACGCCAATCAGCAGCTTAGGTTTTGCATCCATCTCTGCGAGGGCAGCGGCGGAATGGACAACACGGATATCAATCCGCGCTACATGAACAACACCGCGGGACTCCAGTACAATATTTTTTCCAACAGTGCCTTTACGCAGATATGGGGTGCACGCGAAACCGCCGGCGCGACTTACTGCAGCAATGCGTCCTGGAATATCTGGAACCTGGTTTTCTCGGCAAGTCCCTTCGCGGATGCTTCCGGCAATTACAGCGGCGCGATCACGGCGTATGGCCGGGTGTTTTCCGGCCAGACCGCCATGCCCGCGGGAAGCTACAGCTCGTCATTCACATCGACCGCAGACAGCACGAGCCGTTTTGCGCTCGCCTACCGCAATTGCTGTCTCGCCTGCAATACGACCAGCAGTTTCAATGTGACGAGCGCGCCCTTCACCGTCTCTGCCAATGTCGTAGCGGGGTGCACGGTTTCGGCCGGCGATCTCAATTTCGGAACCGCATCGCTGCTCAACAGCAATGTCGATTCCACGAGTTCGGTTTCCGTCACCTGCACTTCGGGCCTCGCCTATGCCGTGGCGCTCAGCCAGGGCACAACGACCGGCGGCACGACAACCACCCGGCTGATGAAGCATGCGAGCACCGCCTCCACCGTTCCCTACAAGATGTATTCCGATGCCGCGCGGACGGCGAATTGGGGCAATGCCACAAGCGATGACGTCAATGGATCGGGAACGGGGTCGGCTGTAAACCATACGGTCTTCGGCAGGGTTCCTGCCCAGGCGGTCGCGCCGCAGGCCGGGAGCTACAGCGATACGGTGACGGTGACCATCACCTACTGACCCGCCTCTGTCGTTTTTACTTGCGTGCAAGTCGTGCAAAAGCGGCTTGGCTGTGCTAACCCGGCGCATAAGGACGCGTTGCAACCGAATATCGAAGGCTCATGGGTCAACTTACCATCGTCTATTGGCGCGATATCCCCTCGCAGGTGATCGCCCGGTCGGGTCGCGCCAATGAAAAGCGGATGCTTCCGGACCGGTTCCAGGAGGCGATCGACATGGCAGCCATGCGCGACGGCGCTTCGGGCAGCGATGCCTATCTGGCCGACTGGCGGCGAACGGATCCGGCCGAATGCGGGGAAGACCTGGCAGCGGAAGCGGAACGAGCGGCGCAAGAGCTCGATGCCAGTTTCGACAAGGATCGATTGAAGGCTCTTATTGGCAATGGCGGGCGCGAGCCGGCTTAATTTCGGGGACATCCATGACTCACACGCTCATCGCTTCGCAGAAGAAGGAACATATCATCGGCTTCGACCGGCCGTTCACGATCATTGGCGAACGGATCAATCCGACGGGGCGGAAAAAGCTCGCGGCCGAGATGATCGCCGGCAATTTCGAAACGATCAAAAAGGATGCGCTCGCCCAGGTGGCCGCGGGAGCGCATGTGCTCGACGTGAATGCCGGCGTGACGGCGGTCAATCCGAATGAATCCGAGCCGCCGCTGCTCAGGCAAACCCTGGAGATCGTGCAGTCGCTCGTGAACGTGCCGATCTGCATCGATTCTTCCGTGCCCGCCGCGCTCAAGGTCGGGCTGGAGACGGTGAAAGGCCGGCCGCTGGTGAATTCGGTCACCGGCGAGGAAGAACGGCTGGAGGCGATATTGCCCCTGGTGGCGAAGTACAATGTGCCGGTGGTGGCGATCTCCAACGATGAAACCGGCATCTCGGAAGACCCCGACGTGCGTTTCGAGGTTGCGAAGAAAATCGTCCAGCGCGCGGCGGACTATGGAATTAAGCCGCATGATATCGTGGTCGATCCGCTGGTGATGCCGATCGGCGCGATGGGCACCGCCGGGCAGCAGGTGTTCCGCCTGGTGCGGCGCCTCAGGGAAGAGCTCAAGGTCAATACGACCTGCGGCGCGAGCAATGTTTCTTTCGGCATGCCGCAAAGACGGGCGCTTACCGGCTATTTCCTGGCAATGGCTGCCTCGCATGGAATGACGAGCGCGATCATGAATCCGCTGCATGATGAGGACATGCACGCGATCATGGGCGCCAACGTGCTGAACGGCGTCGATGCCAACTGCCTCACCTGGATTCGAAAGTTCCGCGAACCGGTTCCGGCTGCGGCACAGGCCGGTGACGGAAGCCCGGCGGCTCCGGGCAATGATGCCGATGCGCGCCGCCGGGAGCGCGAGGAAAGACGCCGCCGCCGCGGATAAAGGAATGACCGACAAGGCCGACGCGCTGATCGTATTCACCCCTTCCGGCCGGCGGGGGCGCTTCCCTATCGGCACGCCGGTGCTGCAGGCCGCGCGATCGCTGGGGGTCGACATCGATTCGGTCTGCGGTGGCCGTGCGATCTGCGGGCGCTGCCAAATTACCATCGGCGAAGGCGAGTTCGCAAAACACGGCATCAGTTCCCGCGCCGAGCATCTGTCGAGCTTCTCTGCGGTAGAGCAGCGCTATCAGGAAAAACGCGGCCTCGAGGCGGGCCGGCGCCTTTCCTGCCAGACGATGCTGCTGGGCGACGCGGTGGTCGACGTCCCGCCCGAGTCGCAGGTGCACAAGCAGGTCGTGCGCAAGCGGGCGGAGGCGCGGACGATCGAAATCAACCCGGTCGTGCGGCTCCACTATATCGAAGTCGAAGAGCCCGACATGCACAAGCCGTCGTCGGATCTCGAGAGGGTCTATCGCGCGCTTACCGATCAATGGCAGGTGGAAGGGGTGACCTGCAATCTCGATATCCTTCGGGACTTGCAGAAAACCCTGCGGCAGGGCGCGTGGAAGGTGACCGCTGCCGTTCACTCGCGCATGCCTGAGGGAGGCAAGGAACTGATCGCGCTATGGCCGGGCTATTACGACAAGACCTATGGGCTCGCCGTCGATATCGGATCGACGACGATCGCGGCACATCTCACCGAACTGTCGACGGGAGAGGTGGCGGCCTCGGCAGGCATCATGAACCCGCAGATCCGATTTGGCGAGGATCTGATGAGCCGGGTTTCCTATGTGATGATGAACCCCGGCGGCGACAAGGAAATGACCGCTTCCGTCCGCGACGCGATCAACGGGCTTGCCGAACAGGT
>DATFOT010000542.1:0-4092 GCA_035265265.1 Aestuariivirgaceae bacterium
GGCGCATCAGGTTTCGTCCTGAAGCATTCCGCGCCCGCGGAGCTCGTCATGGCGATCGAGGCGGCGCTAAAGGGCCAAACCTTCATCGCTCCAGCGCTTGCCGGCGAGGTGCTGCGTCAAGCGCGGCAGGAACCGCGCGCAGCCGACGCGGCCGAGCACTTGACGCCTTGCCAGCGCGAGATCCTGCAGCTGCTGGCTCAAGGGCGCTCCGCCAAGGAAGTCGCAGCCGACCTGGCCATCTCGGCACGCACCGTGGAGTTTCACAAGTACCAGATGATGCAGACTCACGGTCTGCGTACCAATGCGGAGCTCATTCATTTCGCGATCAAGCATGGAATCGTGAGCATTTGATGCAAGTTACGCGGGCCCGACAACCGGTAGTTTTTCACCACCTCACCTCGCAAATTTACGAGGTCACACCCATCGTCAGGTCCCTATGATCGCCGTTGGGCGGTGGCGCCGCGCCGGAAACCGCCACTTCGCCCAGAGTTCGGGAGTGGGGCGATGTTTGCGGCAGCGGCGGTGGATGAAGGCTCGGCTGGACATGGGCCTGAGCTGGTACCGGCCAAGGACCACGACTCGCTTTCCCGCACGATCGAGCTGATCGGGGCTCGGAGACGCTTCAAGCGGAACTCGGAAGTGTACGGAGCGCGAGAGCCGGCCGACTACTTCTACAAAGTCGTGAGCGGGATGGTGCGCGCCTACAAGGTCACGGTCGACGGCCGGCGGCATGTGTCGGCTTTTTACGTGCCGGCCGATGTGTTCGGCCTCGAAACCTCTGAGCAACACGTGTTCTCGGCCGAGGCGGTCACCGACGCCGAGATTTTGGTAGTCAAACGCAGCACCGTGACTTCCCTAGCAGCCCAGGACGCGGCGATGGCCGGCCATCTCTGGCTGCTAACTGGCTGCGAGCTGCACCGCAGCCAAAACCACATGCTGTTGCTCAACAAGAGCGCTCCGGAACGGGTAGCAAGCTTCCTGCTCGAAATGGCTGATCGCATCCAATCCGACGGCGAGGTTCCCCTTTCCATGCCGCGCCAGGACGTTGCCGACTATCTCGGCCTCTCGATCGAAACAATCTCGCGCATGCTCACTCGGCTCGAGAGCGCGTCCGCCATCGCGTTGCCCACTTGCCGCCGGGTCGTGCTCCGCAACCGGCCGGTCCTGCGGCGGATGCTGGCTTGAGGACGCGTGCGAAAGCATCGGGAGAAACAACCCGCTTGCCGGGCACGATCTCGCCTTCTGACCGGCCTGAGTTCCACTGCTTGCCAGCGGGATAAAGCGTGGCGAATGCCTGCGTCATTTCATGGCACATCTGCAATCGGCGTGTTGGACTGATGCAGCGCGCGTTGGCCGTGCCGCAGGTGCCCATCCCCATGCTGAAGGAGCAGGCATACGCACCGATCGCTTGCAGCCTCAGCCAGGAGCTCGCGCTGCCTGCTCGATCCCTGTTCACCCCCTCGCAACTTCGCTGTTTCTCTGGTCGATTTCCCTGTTCCGATGCTTAGGGATTTTTTGCGCAAGTCCCTAAATTTCGCCGGCAATTCCCCCCTTGCGTGGTCAAGTAGGGCTGGGGATCGGCAAAATTCCCTGTATTTTCCCGTGTATCAGGGAATTACTGGCCGAGACCGCTTCGCAAGAGACTGCGTCCACCACCACGCGGTCCGCGCCTGGAGAGATTTTCCTGAATCAGCCCACAAAGTCGGCGTGTCCGCGTGTTTTTCGCTCCTCGTTTTGGGTCGGAGACGGATCTCAGCCGTTCGTTCGCCCAAACGTGCCGGAAGTCTCCGGCGGCGCAATCGTTGTTTCCTAGGTTATTCGACAAGTGCGCCAGAGACTCGGTTATCGCCAACGGAGACGCAGTTCGCATTGTCACTGTCGCCATCCCTCCCCGAAGGATCGGGCGCACATCTGAGACAGGAGTCGTGGGTCGGCCATGGCGTGCTCGAGCTCCTTCAACTCGGTGGCCGCGGCACTGATTGACCCGGCGCCGTCCATCACCTCGGCGACCGCGCTGCGGCCCGCCATCTCGCCCACGTCCTGGCTGAAGTAGCCGATGGTGACGCCGCGATCGACGGCCACCTGGCCCTGATCGAGGTGCTCCTCGCCCGTCATCATCCGGAACAGCGTCGTCTTGCCCGCGCCGTTCGGATCGACGAGACCGACCTTGCGCCTTTGTGTAGCGACGCGGACGCTTCGATGAAGAGGATTGATGGCCGATTTGCTTGCTGATGTTGTCGAGACGAATCATTTGCACAGGAGCTGGAAGAATTGGAGTGGCGGCCCTTATGCCAATTGCCACTTCGGCGGAAGAGCGTCATGGCCGCTCGCTTCGCGACCCGGTCAAGGGCTGGCCGTTGCCGCATTTGATCGGGGCGTGCCCGTGACTCGAAAGAAGAGGACCCCAATAATGCCGAGGTTCGCGATGTTGAAGAGCACGGCGCTGCCGAATGCGTAATCGTAGTATCCGTATTTGTCATAGAGGGCGCCCCCGAACCAGCTACCGACCGCCATGCCGGTCATCGCTGTGAACAGCGTCAGTGGAATGCGCCAGGATGCTTCGGACGAGGGAAAGAGGTCTCGTATTGTCACCGCATAGGCTGGAATGATGCCTGCAAACGCAAAACCGAATGCGGCGGAAATAGCAAAGAGGCCGACTTCTTCCCGGGTGAGCAGGAAGGCCGCGATGGCAAGCGCCTGGCACGAAGAGCCTGCCAGCACCGTGCCCAACCCGCCGATCCGGTCGGCCAGCGCACCCCATGCTTGGCGCGCGAGGAAAGCCGCTGCCAGCATCACGGACAGCATGGTGGCGCTTCGGGTTGGCGAGATGCCGACATCAGTGCAGAACGCGACGAGATGCGCCGACGGGATCGCCATCGGGATGCAGCAGCAGAAGCCAGCTACGCAAAGCAGCGCTTGCACAACGTTCGGATGAAGGCCCGCGACGCATTTCCCCTGCGGCGCGCCTGGCAACTTGCCTTTCAAGTCAGCGGCGATCGGGGCTGGCTTGAGCAGGAGAGAAACCGGAAGGACAAGAACCGCGAGCGCAACGGCATACCAGAGCATGACCGCCTGCCAACCCGCGGCCGCCATACCGCGCTCGAAGATCGTGGGCCATATGACGCCGGCCACATACTGGCCGGAAGAAATCAGCGCAATGGCGGTCCCCCGACGGCGATCGAACCATCGACTGACATAGACCAGAAGGGGCGGATAGAGAGCGCCGTTTCCCAGCAAGCCGACCATCAGCCCGTGGCCGATATAGAGCGCCGACACGGAGCCCAATGAGGATACCGCAAGTCCCCCTGCGACCATGGATACGCCGAGCGCGACGGTTGCACGCACGCCGATGCGATCCGCGAGCCAGCCCATGAGGATGCCGCCGGCCCCTGTGCCTACCCAAACGAGTGAACCGGCTAGGGCAACGACGGCACGTTCAGCGCTTAGCGCCTCAGCGATCGGCTTGAGCCCGACAATGATGAGCAGCGATGAGCCGAAGGAAATCGAGAGCAGCGCCAGCGTAATGCATGCCGCTTGCCACGCGGCGGGACCGTCGGGTTTGCTTTGGTCCAAAGGCTCGCCATTCGGCTTCGCGCCCTGCATCTGCTTTTTCGTCTCAATACTACTGTGGCGCCCGTGAGGCCTTGATCCGGAGGAAGGGCTTGCGGAAAGGCGCAGGGCCGATCGGCAGGCATGTACTCGTTGGCGCGCGCCGTTGATGAAACGTTTCGGTGCCGCAAAGCACTGATGCTTGGAATGCGGAATTACCTCAGCTTAATGACCTAAGTTCGCTCGCTCAATTTCACCCGATGGTGCTGTCATTTTTGTCTCGCTAAAAGCGGCCCGGCCTCCTCGGCGGCCTGAACGAAGCCCCTCATGGCATTGTTGAACCAGACCTTGCTCTCGTCGACGGACTTGAGCTCGGGGCCCCACATCTCGGCCCTCGCAAAGAGGGCCTTCATGCGCTCGCCCTTCATCGACTGCTGCACCGCCTCGAAGAGCTTCTTCATGACCTCGGGCGGCGTTCCGGCCGGCGCCCAAATGGCATGCCAGAGCGTGTTGCCCACATCCCTGATCCCGACCTCTTCGAGC
>DATFOT010000543.1:0-5822 GCA_035265265.1 Aestuariivirgaceae bacterium
CGAAAGCGGTGCGGCGCCGGTTCGCCGTGGTGCCGCAGGAGAGCGTGATGTTTTCCGCCTCGATCTACGACAACATCAGCTTCGGGCGGCCGGAGGCGAGCGAGGAGGAGGTTCTCGCGGCGGCGCGCGCGGCCCATGTAACGGAATTCGCAGCCGGTTTGACGGAGGGATTCCTCACGCAGGTCGGAGAACGCGGAATAACGCTGTCGGGCGGCCAGCGGCAGAGGATCGCCCTGGCGCGCGCCATCCTGCGAGATGCACCGGTGCTGCTGCTCGACGAAGCGACGAGCTCGCTCGACGCGGAGAGCGAACGGGCCGTGCAAGAGGCGGTGGAGAGGCTCAAGTCCGGGCGCACCACGCTGGTGGTGGCGCACCGGCTGGCAACGGTGAGAAACGCCCACCGCATCGTCGTCATGGAAAAGGGACAGTTGGTGGCCGAGGGCAGCCATGAGGAGCTCTTGCGGCGCGGCGGGCTCTATGCACGGCTCGCCAAGCTGCAATTCAGCGAAGCCAGCTGACAGTTTCGGTGGCTTATTGATGCAGCGACTTCAGAACAGATTTCTTGATCGCGTCCATGTCCAGCAGGTCGCTATCCTCGGCACAGGCGATTACACGATTAGAAATCCATTGGCGCACTGTGATTTCGTCAGGGTGAACCCTGCCGATTCTCGCGAGATGGCGCCAGATCGCATCGCAAATCTGCTCCAGGACCACGAGCTCGTCCGGGCCTAAAACCGCTGTTCCTCTCCGCATCGGCTTACCCCGCCACTGACAGCTCAAGCAAAATCCTTTCGTTGAAGCCGTCAAGAGACAGTTTGAAACCGAACTCTTTTCAGTGGCGGGCAAGCGGTCTGGGGCGCCGCTCAGCGCTCGGTGAGCTTCAGCTCGATGCGGCGGTTGCGGCCTTTGGCATCCTCGCCGTCGCCGGCATCGATCGGCTGAAACTCGCCGAATCCGGCGGCAACGAGATGCTGAGGCTGAACACCGTTCTCGATCAGGATATTGACCACCGAAATGGCGCGGGCAGAGGAGAGATCCCAGTTGGACTTGAAAGCCGCATTGACGATGGGATCATTATCCGTGTGGCCGTCGACGCGCAGCACCCACGCCAGATCGGGCGGGATCTCCTGCTCGAGCTCGCGTAGGGCGATGGCCAGCTTGCGCATCTCGGACAGGCCCTGCTCATTGATCTGGGCGGAGCCCTTGGGAAAGAGCACTTCGGACTGGAAGACGAAACGGTCGCCCACAACGCGGATGTCGGAGCGCTGCGACAGGATCTGGCGCAGGCGGCCGAAGAACTCCGAGCGGTAGCGGGCGAGTTCCTGGACCTTCTGGGCGAGAGCGGAGTTGAGCCGCTTGCCGAGATCGGCGATCTGCGTCTGGCTGTCGCGGTCCTTGGTCTCGGCCGCTTCGAGGGCGGCGTTCAGAGCCGCAAGCTGGCGACGCAGGGCGGCGAGCTGCTGATTGAGAATCTCGACCTGCGAAAGGGCTTCGGCCGAAGCTTTCTTTTCCTTATCGAGAGACGACTGAAGACCCGATGCCGTCGTCGAAGCCGCGGCACCTTCGCGGCTTTCGGCTGCCAGCAGGCTCGACAGCCTGACATTCTCCTCCTTGGCTGCGGTGTAATCGTCGGTGAGCGTACCCAGTGCAAGCTCGATATCGGCCTTGGCGGATTTTTCCAGTGCCAGCAAGTCGGTCAGCTCGGCGATTTGCGAGCGCAGCTTGGCAAGGGCGGTATCCTGGCCGGCCATCTGCCGGGCGACGAGAAACTGGGCGATGATGAAAACCGACAAAAGAAAAGTGATGACCAGCAGAAGCTGCGCCATCGCATCGACGAAGCCTGGCCAATAATAGCCGGTGTCACCGTAGCGGCTGCGGCGTGTGGCGATGCTGGCCAAGCCTATTCCTCCCGGCCCCGGGTACGGTTTGCACGCACCTCATGGGCGGGGGGCACGCGGCCGATGCGGTTCATCAGCTCTTTCAAATCTTCCTGCTGGACGGTCTGGGCCTGGGCCCATTGGCGGACGATCTTCTGCTCTTCCCGCATCTGCTGGACGAGGCCCTGGACGGCGCCCGCCAGACGGTCGAGCGCTTCGGGATCAGACTGATCGGTTGATATCTGCGCCTGTGTGGTGGCATCGCTCAAGGCATCGGTGAGCGTCTTGTTGATTCGCTCGATGCCGCTTTGGAGATCGCGCAGGTCGAGCCGGAGATAATGGGGAACCGACATAGACCCCGAACCTTCACCAGCTTCGATGTCGGTCACGCTCGACAGCCAATTCTCGAGATCGTTGTAGAAGCGGTTCTGCGCCTGGTTGGTCTGGAGATCGAGAAATCCCAACACCAGGGAGGCGGCAAGGCCGAAGAGCGACGAGGAGAAGGAGGTGCCCATGCCGGCGAGAGGGGCGGCAAGGCCGGACTTCAGCTCGTCGAAAATGGTGCCCTGCTCGGTGGCGCTCACATCGAGCGCCTGGATCGCCGAGCCGACCGAGGACACGGTGTCGAGGAGGCCCCAGAACGTGCCGAGAAGACCCAAGAAAATGAGCAGGCCGACAAGGTAGCGCAAGAGGTCGCGCCCTTCGTCCAAACGCGATGCCAGCGAATCAAGGAGCGAGCGCAGTGTCAGGGGCGACAGGACCATTATGCCCTGGCGGTCGCGGAGGAGGGCGGCCATGGGGGCGAGGAGGCGCGGCTGGTGGGGGATTTCGAGGCCGGGATCGGCGATGCGGAAACCGTTGATCCAATTCACTTCCGGGAAAAGCCGCACGACTTGGCGAAACGCATGGGCGATGCCGAACAAGAGAACGAGGGCGATGAAGCCGTTAAGCCCAGGATTGTGCATGAAAGAGGAGCGAATTGTCGGGAAGAGGATCGCCACCAACAGGGCGACGACCAGAATAAACACCATCATGCGGATCAGATAAACCCTTGGCAGGTCCACGGAAACCTGTTCTGGACCGTCCGTCATGGCTTGCACCAGCATGCCTCCCACCCTCTTCTAGCCGGACATTAAGGCGAAATCCTTAGAGGGGAAAGATGTGGCAAAGCGATGTCACAGGAAAACCAGGGGTTATACAATAGAAGAGCCTTCCGCCGGCTCTGAAGCTGGAACCCGGCGTTCGCCGGAATGACGAAGACTTCAGGCCGAGGCAAGCCGCTTCTGCATCTCGCCAAGAAGCTCGGCATTGGAGGCGATCACATTGCCGGTCGCCATCGGATCGCCGCCCTCGATGTCGACGACGCGGCCGCCGGCTTCGCGGATGATGAGTATTCCGGCGGCCAAATCCCACGGCTTGAGGCCACGTTCCCAAAAGGCATCGAGACGGCCCGCCGCGACATAGGCAAGATCGAGACAGGCGGAGCCGGTGCGGCGCAGCCCGGCGACCTGCCCCTGAAAGGCGGCAAGCTCGCGATTGAACCTGGCGAAGGCATCGGTCGTATCATGCGGCAGGCCGCAGCCAATTAGCGCGTCCTTGAGGTCGCGACGGGCGGTAACACGAAGGCGGCGGCGCTCATTGATCTGTGCGCCGCGCCCGCGCTCGGCGGTGAAAAGCTCGTTCATGATCGGATTGTAAATGAGACCGGCAACGATCTCGTCCCGGCGCTCGAGGGCGATCGAGATGGCAAACAGCGGCATGCCGTGGATGAAATTGGTGGTGCCGTCGATCGGATCCACGATCCAGCGGTTGTCGGGATCGCTGCCTGCAGCAAGGCCCGCCTCCTCGCCGAGGAAGCCATAGGCTGGACGCGCCTTGAGCAGTTCATCGCGCAGGATCTTCTCGGTGCGCTTGTCGGCATTGGTCACGAAATCGCCCGGACCCTTGCGCGAGACCTGAAGATTTTCCACCTCGCCGAAATCGCGCTGGATGCCGCGCGAAGCTTTGCGGGCAGCATTGATCATGACGGTCATCAGAGGGGAGGACATTTTGGGAATTCCGTTGGCAAATGGGCGGGGAAACTAGCGCATAAGCGGAGAGGAGGGGAAGGACATCCACCGCCAGCCTCCTTCGTCACCGCGACGATAGCCAGGGTCCAGCTTTATCACTGACGCTGGACACCGGCTTTCGCCGGAACGACGATCCCTGAAACTGTCACCCGCCGGAGCTCGCGGCCTTCTCCGCGGCCGCCTTGGTTTCGGCCGCATGGAGGGTCGTCCAATTGTCGGCGCGCTTGGTCGCCGAGGCGCGATCAGCCTCGTTGAGGCGGGCGACGAAGTCATCGAGCCAGCTGTCGGTGCGGCCGCCCTTGCTCGCCAGCATATGCCATTTGGCCGCCTCTACCGGATCAGGCTTGAGACCGCGGCCGGCGGCCAAGACGCGGGCCACGCGATTTTGAGCGATGACATTGCCGCGCTGAGCCGAAACGAGCAGCCATTGCGCGCCGATTTCCTCGTTCTTCTCCACGCCGTCGCCGCGAAATACCATCACGCCATATTCGAGAGCAGCGTCGGCCATGCCCTGCATGGCGGCCTTGAGAAAATACTCACCCGCGGCAACGGGATTTTTCTCCACCCCGCGACCTTCGGCGTAAAGCACAGCGAGATTGTATTGGGCTTCGGCGAAGCCGCTGTCGGCGGCCTTCTGAAACCAGGATTTGGCCCGCGGCCAGTCGGGTTCGCTGCTTCCGGCACCCGCAGCGAGCAGGCCCATATTATGCTGGGCGGGGACGCTGCCGCTGTTGGCGGCCTGCTCCATCCATTTCGCAGCTTCCTTGAGATTGGGCGTGCCGGCGCTCTCGTCGAGATAATGGATGGCGAGTGCAAATTGCGCGCCGGAATTGCCCTTTTCGGCAGCACCGGTGAGCCATTTGATGGCAGCCTTGGCGTCTTTTTTCACGCCGAGGCCCTGCTGATAAAGCGTGCCCAGCATCGCCATGGCGCGGGCATCGCCGCCCTCGGCCAGAGGCTTTGCCACCTGCAAGGCCGTCTTGAAATCCTTGTCGGCATATAGTGCCACCGCTTCCTCGAAGGTCTCGGCGGCCATGGCCGGCGTGCCTAGCAGTAGCAGGGCGAGGAGAGCCGTCTCCAGGCGCTTGGTCATCACGAATTTTCCCCGATGAATGAATTGAAGGATCGCACCGCGGCTGCGGCAGACTCGGCATCTCGCCACATGGTATCGGCGGGGCGAATGAAGTCGGCTCCCTCGGCAATGAAGACGCGGGCGTCTTCCTCACCCGCGGGGTCAAGCGCTACGCTTGGCAGCTCGAATAATGAGGCCCACCAGCCGATGATCGAGCCCGCCTTCGCGGGCAGGAGGCCGGAGAAGGCGATGTAGTCCGCACCGAGCTCGCCCATTGTCATTGCGAGATGGCGGGAGTTCTGACAATCGGCGCCGATGATCGCATCCTTCCCTAGGAGCGCACGGGCTTCCGCATAGGCGTGAGACGAGGCCTGGATATGGAGGCCATCGGCGCCGGCGCTGCGCACGGCATGGGCGGCGCCCTCAAGAAGAAGAGCGGTATCATGGGCGTGGCTTAAGGGTTTCAGCAGTTTTGCCGTTTCCAATTGTTCAGGACCCGAAGACAACAAGACAAACGCAATATCACCGGCCGACAGGGCCTTATCGACCATCTGGCGCGCCGGTTCCGGAGCTACCCCCGCCGGAACGACTAGGAAAAGGCGGCAGTTGGGCAATCTTGTGGCCTCTCGAAGCTGCTTGGAAAACCGGTCAGGCCGCCTTTTCGAGGTCCCTCGACCATTTGCCGAGGGTGGCAAGTCCGTTCATCCGGGCACGATGGGCAAAGGCACGCTGGCCGGCGGCGAAATTCTCGCTGCGCCCGCTCCAGGCCTTGAGGGCCGCTGCCTGGAGAGCCCGGCCATAGGA